>AEMJ01000653.1 GCA_000166735.2 Leuconostoc inhae KCTC 3774
CGCGTGGTGCGGTGCCTGGTTTAGCCGTTCATTTTGAACGTAAAACTGACCATCACACCAACAAAGAAATTGATGTGTCGAAAACTTACCTGAATCAAGATCTGATGACAGATGGTTCTGATATGCTTTCACGCTTCAATGAGCGTTTAAATGACGTTTATTGCATGAAAAGAGACGATGTGAAGGCGTTAGCGACTTGGATTGTCACTTTACCTGAAGAACTCTCAGAAGCGCCCCACGAGCAACAGAGCGCCTTTTTTTGCTC
>AEMJ01000652.1 GCA_000166735.2 Leuconostoc inhae KCTC 3774
TTTATCAAGTCTGGTCGTAAGATTAGTGATGTTATGCCTTAATTCACGGTTTTTAATCGCTACACCATTGGCTAGGACTAAAACATAGGCGAAATAAAGCACTAAGATAATCAATAAACCAACAACAATTTTACGTACTTTGCTCAAATTATATACGTGTGCTTTAGGAATTTTTACTGCTTTATCTTTTTGTTTCTTTTCATACTCAAAATTTACTTTGAGTTTTGGGAGACCACGCATTTCACACCCCCTTTCGCTATTTTTGTATCACATTATTACAGATGCTTACGCTTGTAAATCAAACCACCCAAAGCTACTAGACCAGACATTGCCAATGCTAAGAT
>AEMJ01000651.1 GCA_000166735.2 Leuconostoc inhae KCTC 3774
TAGCACAATGTTTAAAATCGAGGATGAGGAGCTTTAAAATCAGATATATTGATGGTTTGATGAGCATATTGTATTAAAAAGGTTGTTGTCTACACTATTATGCCTAGACAACAACCTTTTTAGATCACATTATTAATTTTTGGATTTATCAAAAATACTTGTTAAATCTACTAAAATTATATTAGTCTCCAAAGTATATTTAGTACCTTGCGCCTATTAACGATAATTATTAAAGTACAAGACGTTCTCCATCATTCGGTATGATTAAACTATCAGCAAAATCATTTCTTTTGCGACAGACAGCAATTCTGATTTAGAAGTTGTCCAATGATTCACAGCTTCCATATGACTTGCTATAAGCAGTGTCTTAGGAAGA
>AEMJ01000650.1 GCA_000166735.2 Leuconostoc inhae KCTC 3774
CCCCCAATGTTACTGGCTGGATCATAGTCAACTAACATGTCTCGAAAATATGCTTCACCCCATCGCCAATCAATTAATAAATCTTTTGTTAAAAAGATGCCACAATCATACGCAAACGGTTATGCATCCATCCGGTTTGATTCAGCTGTCTCATGGCTGCATCAATGATTGGAAATCCAGTTTGGCCTTTTTGCCATTTTTCAAAATTTAATTTATTATTTTCCCAAATAATATTTTGAAACTCAGGTCGTAAAGCATGCGTTTTTTGGTCAGGATACATTGTATAAATCATATTATAATAATCTCGCCAGCAAAGTTCTTTTATAAATGTCGTACGATCATCACTATCAGGCGCTTGTTTTACAGCTTCAAAAATTGTTCTAATAGAAATTTCACCGGTTCTTAAATATCGTGATAAATGGCTCGTGCCATTCAACATGGGCATATCGCGATTTTT
>AEMJ01000649.1 GCA_000166735.2 Leuconostoc inhae KCTC 3774
AAAGGCCAATACCATCCCCATGAGCATATAAATCAGATAACCCAACACATCAGCTAAATTAGTTGGTATCTCATTCATATGTGGGAAAGCAAATAATAAGCCTGAAAGAATAATACTTGCCCACCACCATGATTGACGGAAAAATAATTAATAACTAGTCCTACGAAAAATAATTTCTTCAACAACAGGTGCCAAGAAGACACCGTATATAATCATACCAACCATTGTCACATTCAAA
>AEMJ01000648.1 GCA_000166735.2 Leuconostoc inhae KCTC 3774
ATGTCGTGGCTGATGTTCGTGGTATCGGTATGATGGCTGGTATCGCATTAACTATTCCTGTAAATAACGTTGTATCTGATCTGTTAAGTGAAAAATCATCGTATTATCAGCTGGTCAAAACACTTTACGTCTATTACCACCACTAACTATTCCAACAGAACAG
>AEMJ01000647.1 GCA_000166735.2 Leuconostoc inhae KCTC 3774
TTGTTCCGTTGGAATGGTCAGCGGAGGCAATAAGCGTAAGGTGTTCTGACCAGCTGATAAGACAATGATTTGTTCATTTAATAAATCGGAAACGACTTCATTTACAGGAATAGTTAAAGCTATACCAGCCATCATACCAAGACCACGAACATCGGTTACGACATTTAAATGATTGAATTCAGCTAATTTTTGCCATAATATAGTGATTTTTGTCTGCAATTCAGGTAATAGGTTGTCCAAGACGTCAAGGGTCACGTTGGCTGACGCCATAACTAAGGGATTGCCACCAAATGTTGATCCATGTGTACCATAGGCCAATGCGGGGGCTAATACATTTTTGGCAAGCATTGCACCTACTGGGATACCGTTAGCTAACCCTTTAGCACTTGTGAAAATATCCGGTTCAAAATTGTAATGTTCAAAAGCGAATTTTGTGCCTGTACGACCCATACCAGTCTGAACTTCATCAATTAGAATGAGAATATTATTATCATGGGCTAATTTGACAAGTGCTTTAACAAATTCAGGTTCGGCAGGAATGACACCACCCTCACCTTGAACTAATTCCAGCATAATAGCAGCAATATCATCTGTTAGGAGTGTTTTGACACTATTAATATCATTAAATACTGCGTATTCAAAACCAGCAAGCATTGGTAGTCCGGCGTGAATACTATCTTGTCCAGTAGCAGCCATTGCGGCGTAAGTACGGCCATGGAATGAATTTGAAAATGAAATGATGGTCGATTTTCCAGTTGCTAAGCGTGCTAACTTGATAGCAGCTTCGTTGGATTCAGCGCCAGAATTGGCAAAGTAAGCAGTGTAGCTGTCACCGCCAAGCTTTTCTGCAACTTGTTCTTGTAAAGGATTCAGGTACAAATTAGGTACGTGCCATATTTTTTCTGCTTGTTTTGTTAGTGCAGCGACAACTTTAGGATTATTAGCGCCGACATTATAGACGCCAATACCGCTTGATAAGTCGCTATAGGCTTGATTTTGGTCATCAAACCAAGTAGCGTTTTTTGCTGATACAAATGTGACTGGTGCACGATGATAGTTTGGAAATAGAGGCATTTTTATTCTCCTTAAAAATTTCGTTACAGTGTGACAATTGTGCCGGGATGAGTCACGGTATTTGTGATATGAACATTATGCACACCACGTTGAACGGCATCAAGGGCACTATTTATTTTAGGAATCATACCACCAGTGATAATATTTGATGTTTGTAGCTCAAGTGCTTTTTCTGGTGTTAATTCTTGTAGAATGTTGCCACTGACTTTAACGCCGGAAACATCAGTTAATAAATAAAGTTCGTCAGCTTGTAGGTATTTGGCAATAGCAGTAGCCGCATGATCAGCGTTAACATTGAGCCACTGACCATCATTTGAGATAGCTAATGGCGCAATAATAGGGACTAGATGTTGTTGCCACATATTATGAATGAGTTGTGTATTGACTTGATGAATAGCGCCAACGTAGCCATAAACATCTTGATCCAAAACATGACCAGTTAATAATTGGTTGCTACCGGCGTTTAGACCAATAGCTGACACCGCATTTTGACGAAACGCTTCAATAAGTGCAGGTTGCACTTGTCCCAACAAAGCCATTTTAGTGATATTAATACCATTTTGTGTGGTGAAACGAATGCCATTAATTTTTTGAATTGGTTCGTTGAGTTGTGCCATCAAAGATGAGATATGGTTACCACCACCATGAACTATGACAATTTTGGCATGCTGTTTTTGCCAGTTTTTGATTGTTTCAAAAAAGGCGGGTGTGAGTTGAGCGGCAGCAGTACCGCCAATTTTAATAACTATTTTTTTGGTCATGTGTCATCCTCCTACATGGTAATCATGTTGTGTAAAGTGCATTGATTTTAACGTATTCATAAGTTAAATCAGATCCCCATGCTTGACCATGAGCTGCACCATTGTGTAAATTAATAGCAATAGCAATATTTTTTGTTCTAGTGATTGAGACATCACTTCCTGATTAAATTCAACCGGTGCGCCGGCTGTCATAACGGGTATATCGTTAAGCGCAATGTCGATTATATTTGGATTAATAGTCACATCACTGGCACCAATGGCTGCGATAATACGACCCCAGTTTGGATCTTTGCCAAACATCGCTGTCTTAACAAGAGATGAACCAACGACTTTTTTTGCTACCATACGTGCATCTAATTCGGAGTGGCCGTTATTAACTGTCACGGATAATAATTTTGTGGCGCCTTCACCGTCACTAGCAATGTCAATGGCAAGTGCTGTTGTTACAGTGTGCAACATGGTTTTAAAGTGATCGTAGTCCTCAGAGGCGGTTGTAATTGTTGCATTCCCAGCCAGTCCATTTGCCATAACGAGCACCATATCATTAGTGCTTGTGTCACCATCAATCGTAATTTGATTAAAGCTGGTTTCAACGTCGTCAGATAAAGCCTGTTGTAGTAAATCAGATGTCACACTAACATCTGTTGTTATAAAGCCAAGCATAGTTGCCATATTTGGATGAATCATACCAGAACCTTTGGCAACGCCACTCATTGTGACAAGATGACCACCAATATTGCTTTGGATAGTAATTGACTTTTCCTGCGTGTCAGTTGTCATAATAGCGTGAGCAAAGCCGTTCGTGTCGCCATCAATGTTGAGTTGATGAATACCGGCAACAACTTTATCAATAGGCAAAATTTGGCCGATAATGCCTGTGGAAGCAACACCAACTAAACTAGCGTCAATATTCAAAACTTTTGCAGTTGTTTCTTGCATGATTTTTGCGTGTTCGAGTCCAATGTTGCCAGTGACAGCATTAGCATTGCCGGAGTTCACGATAATAGCTTGTAATTCGCCATTTTTAATGGTGACTTTGTTGAGTTGAACTGGTGCTGCTTGTACTTGATTTGTTGTAAAGACACCCGCCACAGCAGCAGGTGTCTCACTGTAAATCCAACCAAGATCTTTTGATTTGTGTTTTAAACCGACATGTTGACCATCACCGTGAAATCCTAATGGTGCAGCAATGTCAGCAGTATTAAGTTGATGGATTTTTTGCAGTAATTCTGTCATAATGTTTTCCTGTTCATGAAAGTTTCTGTTAAGCGTACTGAGCTATTAATTGTAAACCAGTTGTCTCATCTAGGTTAAAAAGATGATTCATATTCTGAATTGCTTGACCAGCGGCACCTTTGATCATATTATCAATGACACTGACAATTGTGAGATATTTTGTATTAGGGTTATAGGTTAATCCAATATCTGCAAAATTGGTACCAACGACCTGTTTAATATCTGGTAGTTGATCTTTAGGCATGACACGCACAAATGGTTTATTTTATAAGTGTCTTCAAAAATTTTTTGTAGGGTATCAGCTGATAATTGCTTGGTTAATTTAACATAAGCACTAACAAAAATGCCACGATTGATGGGGAGTAATGATGTTGTGAATTGGATATGATCAATGTTTGATTGCCAGTGTTTTAATTGTTGTGTAATTTCTGGGATGTGCTGATGGTGGTTTGGCTTGTACATGCTGAAATTTTCATTGACGTTGACAAAGTGACTTGATAAATTGAGCGATTTACCAGCACCTGAGAGGCCGCTTTTAGCGTCAATAACGATGTTTTCTTGATCTAATAATTGCTGCTGAGCAAGGGGTGCTAAGGCTAATAATGTTGCTGTAGCGTAACAACCAGGGTTTGCAATATAGTGACTATCATTTTGGTAAAAATCAGCGAGGCTATAATTAGCTTGATCTAATAAAGATTGCGGCGCAGGTGTCTTCTTGTACCAAACTTCATAGTCAGGGGCGTTAAGTCGAAAATCACCGGACAAATCAATTACCGGAAAATTAGCTTCAATAAATTGTTGTACCAAATCCTTTGACACACCACTAGAAGTGGCAAAAAAAACTAAATCAGTAGACTGCATAATATGCAAAGGATCAAAAGGGGTTGGCGCTATTTTATACATAGATTGCAGATGTGGGTAACTGACGCTAATATCTTCTGAATCGTTTGAGGTATTATGGATTGACACAACATGAACGGTAGGATGATTATGTAATAAGCGCAGCAATTCAAGACCGCCGTAACCGGTAACACCGACAATTGCGACATTGATTATTTTTTATTCATGTTGTGCCTCCTTGAGTAGTTAATGTTATAAATATAAACCTATATGTATTTAAATACAATT
>AEMJ01000646.1 GCA_000166735.2 Leuconostoc inhae KCTC 3774
CCCGACCTCCTGGTTGTTAATGCGATACCATTGTTCAATGGTCTGGTTGTTAGCATGTATTGTTGCAACTGATTCTTCTTTTGCAATCACACCATCTTTTAACAAAACGACACGCGTAAAATATTGATCGATTTGATTAAAGTCATGCGTAATGGTTATCACACTACCACCAACATGATCTAAATAACGCCAAAAGAAATCAATTGATTCCAAATCCATCCCCACTGTTGGTTCATCTAAAATCAATAATTTTGATGGTTTCAACAAACTAATCAACAAGGCTAATCTTCTTCTTTGACCACCAGACAATTTGCTAATAATAACCTGCGACTGGTCATTAAGATTAAACTTTTAATCATTTCAGTCACAAATAAGGG
>AEMJ01000645.1 GCA_000166735.2 Leuconostoc inhae KCTC 3774
GATGATGGTATTATTAACATTGTTGGCAACTATAGTTGCAAAAAGCGTAAACAAAATAAATAAAAAGTTGTTTTTTAGAAAAACTTCTTGATGATTTGAAAAACCCAATGGTTAGACAAAAGTTCTGTCTAAGATACCATTGGGTTTTTATATAGAATGTGTGTGTTGTTTAAAAGTTAATTAATACTGATATCATTATCCATTTGCAATTTAATTTTCTTGTTTTAATCGTCAAAATGTTTCAATACTTAATATGATTTGGTTGTTGTAGATTTTTCTGTCATTTAGCAGCTATGCAAAATGACTAGGAATATTGCATGACGTTATTTTTTGAGCTCTTTTGATTATTTAATCCAATTACCAGTTCTTTTAGAGGCAATGTCTAGGAGCTGATTTCGGTAGTATTGTTATTAATTTATATAAGACAAAGGCCCTCTAAAAAATTTTT
>AEMJ01000644.1 GCA_000166735.2 Leuconostoc inhae KCTC 3774
CATTATGGCCAAAAAAGTAAAATCTATGTATACCGACCCACTGCATATTAATATTTCTGATCCAGGGCATGTTGAAGGGAATATAGTGTTTACTTATTTAGATTATTTTTGACACTGATAAGCAGCGCGTACAGGATTTAAAAG
>AEMJ01000643.1 GCA_000166735.2 Leuconostoc inhae KCTC 3774
ATTGCATTTGAAATCATTTTACACAGTGGGAATTCACGCACAAGTATTCATGAAGCATTTGCAGCGATGCGTCTTAAAAATTTCAAATTATCGGAACAAAAATTGCAAGATTCTAATGCAGAATTA
>AEMJ01000642.1 GCA_000166735.2 Leuconostoc inhae KCTC 3774
TTGTTAAAGTCTTCTATCAAAAAATATGCCTCAAGATACAGCGTTAGCTGTTTTTTAATAAACGTTTGATTAGTCATATTATCAGTTTTTTTGGCGTCTTTGATTAATCCCATTGCAAATTCATTAGGATCAATCCTTATTTTTTATCAATCATCTCTTACCCCTCTATACTATTTGCAGCTGCTAGCTTATCTTCTGAATCTTCTCGAGCATGCTTTGCATTAATATAACGTGTCATTTCTACTTTCTTTTTCGGGCGTTAAACGATAAAATAATATTAAGATAAATGATAGAACTAACGCAATCAATGGCACCCAGACATTAATTTGCTTCAATACTAAATATGCTGC
>AEMJ01000641.1 GCA_000166735.2 Leuconostoc inhae KCTC 3774
CACTAACTGGTGTTTACAAACGGGCGCTAAAAAATGGAAATTATCATGATACGGATGCAATCTGGAAGTCCCTTAAATCTATTGAAATTGATGCGCGAATGTCTACCAGGCTGTTTCCAACGTTGAAGGCCAACGTATTACATATCTTTATTAAGTTAGGTAGACGTATTTTTTGATGGAATGATAAGAAGTGTTCCCGAAAGGTAAGGGTAAAACATTGAGGAGAACTAGACGGCATGCAATATTACTTTATTCCATTTTTCATAACATTGTTTTTTTATATTAGGAACAATAGTAAGGAAAAATAATATAATAACACAGGTTGGCATTGCGGCCGTTGCTGCTATACCGCTTGCGTTTGTTTCTGGCGTACGAACTTTGGTAATTGGTACAGATATAAAAAAATTATGGGCTTTATAATTTTAATTTAGCCACGCAATTTAGTGATTTTGCGGATTATTTTGCAAAAA
>AEMJ01000640.1 GCA_000166735.2 Leuconostoc inhae KCTC 3774
AATAAAAAGAGGGAGAAATTATGGCAGAAGCAATGTGGTGGCAAAATGCGGTTGTTTATCAAGTATATCCCAAAAGTTTTCAAGATAGTGACAATGACGGCGTGGGTGACTTACGTGGGATTATCAATCGGTTAGATTATATTAAACAATTAGGCGTTGATGTTATTTGGTTAAACCCAATTTATAAAACATCCAACATTGATGGTGGATATGACATTTCAGATTATCAGAAAATTAATCCTACCTTTGGTAATATGGCAGATTTTGAAGAACTGCTTGGTAAAGCGCATCAAAAGGGTTTAAAATCATGATGGATCTTGTGGTTAATCAT
>AEMJ01000639.1 GCA_000166735.2 Leuconostoc inhae KCTC 3774
TTGTATGTGCCAAAGAATACGCAATCTGAGGCAACATATAGCTCAGATATTACCTGGACACTATCTGTTAATCCACAGTCAGGGAACTAATTAGGACCATGATTGTTAAGTGGTTATCAAAGTTTCAATATATGTGGTCTTTATTGGTTGTTTTATTTGTTTTGTCAGTATTTCCGGTTATTGCGCAAGCTGATACATCAACAACCGGTTCGGGGATATCTTTCACTGTTAAAACAAATTTGCCAGATAATCAGATTGATAAGAACAATGAATTTTATCAATTGAAAATGTTACCAGGACAAAAACAAACAGTTACTGCAACAGTATATAATGTCACTCAAAAGGCAACCACAGTGAATATTAATGTTCAAACGGCATCGACAACGATGAACGGAACAGTTGATTATTCTAAATCATTGACAAATTGGGATACATCATTGCAACACAAATTAAGTGATTTTATTCTTACCAAAAAGTATCACTATACC
>AEMJ01000638.1 GCA_000166735.2 Leuconostoc inhae KCTC 3774
TATTATTCTACGGTGTCATTATTACAATATACTTTTTCGCTTATTATCCTGGGATATTAGTGGTTGACTCTGTTAATCAGTGGAATCAAATACATAACACGTATCCTTGGAATAATTGGCACCCAGTAGGACACACGGCCGTATTGTGGCTAACTTCAAAAGTGTGGGATAATCCAGCAAGTTTTGTCCTTCTGCAAAGCATGATCTACACGATATTATTTTCATATTTTGCTACACTATTAAATCAATATGTACTAAAAAATGGATTAGACATTTATTTTTCATTTTAACAGCAGTAATACCATTCTTCCCATTGCAGGCAATGGTTATTGTTAAGGATACTTTATTCACCTATGCTTTTATATTTTTAGGACTAGCTTTGTTTCAAGCAGTCAGAACACGTGGCAAATGGTTACACAATCCGTTAGCTTTTGTGTTGACTTTAATAGCGACAATCGGAGTTAGCATTTGGAGAAGTAATGGCATGCCAATTGTATTGGTTATGTTGGTACTCATCATTTTGATTTTGGGTATTAAAAAATTACTGGCGATTACTTGTTATAATGATGGTTTCCGTTGGTTGTTATTTTGCTATTAATGGTCCGATCGTAACAAAATTCAATATTTTTGAGCCCT
>AEMJ01000637.1 GCA_000166735.2 Leuconostoc inhae KCTC 3774
TTAACGCTGTCCCATTTTCAGCATTAAGGAGACCAGCAATTGTACCCATCTCAGTTTGCATTCCGACAGCCGTGACGATCGCTTTTCCATGTCCATTGACAACTGTCGTCCCACGATATACCATTGTTACACGCTCGCCTAGACTAACTTCAGTATCTGAACTAAAGGTTGCATTGGCGTCTTTTTCAACCGGTAAACTTTCTCCAGTTAATGCCGATTCTTCTGCTTGTAACTCAATTGCTTCAATTAAACGAGCATCTGCTACAATCGCGCTACCGTTTTCAATTACTAGTATGTCACCTAACACAATGTCATCGGCATCAACAAGATTGATCTCGCCATCTCGTAAAACTTTGACTTGTGTA
>AEMJ01000636.1 GCA_000166735.2 Leuconostoc inhae KCTC 3774
TTTTGTGCTCAGCTGTTGCCAGTAATCAACTGATTCCGTATATTCAGATGCGATAAACTGTGAAATTTCACTATCATTGGGGAAAATAACGTTGATGCCTGATAAGTGCCCAGTAATAACATCCAATGTCATGTCGCTAACTTTGTTAGTCATCTTGGCTGAAGAAATCCACATCAAATTTTGATAACCTATTTGGTTTTCGGCGATGAGTATTATCGGAAAAACAGTCGCAGTATTGACCAAGCCGTTAACTTGTAAAGTCACGCCAAATAAGGGCTTGATATTATTTTTTTAGCGATTTC
>AEMJ01000635.1 GCA_000166735.2 Leuconostoc inhae KCTC 3774
CGTTGGCCTATTTATGGGGTCAGCCGCAACAATTAAGTGGACAGGTGTTTCTGTTATATTAGCGTATGCACTTGCAGGGTTTGTACTTTATCTAGTCATGCGTGCGCTAGGCGAGATGTTATATGTTGATCCGTCTGTCGGATCATTTGCCAACTATGCTACAAAATATATTCATCCACTTGCTGGTTACTTAACAGTTTTGGGCGAATGTATTTCAGTGGGTTACGGTTGGTATATCAGAAACAATTGCAGTTGGTTTGTATCTAGACTTCTGGTTTCCAGGCGTTCCAAGTTGGGTAACAGGCGTTGTTGTGTTAGCAACACTAACATTAGCTAATCTGACCACTGTCAAGGCTTATGGCAATCTGGAATCATGGTTTTCGATGATTAAGGTTGTGACAATTATTCTGATGATTATTCTAGGCTTGATGGTTATTTTGTTCGGT
>AEMJ01000634.1 GCA_000166735.2 Leuconostoc inhae KCTC 3774
TGAAGTCATTAAGAGAGTAACTGACTCTGCAAAAGCAAAGTAATATTTTTTAAAAGCCGTTAGGCTTTTTTTTAATAACTACGGTTAGGAGACATCAAAAGGATATTGTAATGATGCCTAGCTTTCATATGATAAAATTTATACTAAAATGATTGTGTAATCTGTTAGAATAGAATAGTATTTAAACTTGACGCAGTTGTATGATTTAAATGAAATTAAAAGGAAGATAGTATGG
>AEMJ01000633.1 GCA_000166735.2 Leuconostoc inhae KCTC 3774
AGCGGATTCAATGTCACTATAAAAGTGATTTAATGTTTCTTGAATATGGCCACCAACTAAACAGTTTGGGTTTGTTTTGGGATCAATATTGAGTAGATTATGTGTCATGTTAATCGCGCAATAAACATCATAAATGCTAATATCATCTGGTGATTTTGCTAGTTGTGGTGTAGCGACACCTTGATGCGTTGAGAGTAGATTGGCCGACCGGAGGTCAAGCATTAAATTACGCACAACACTAGCGTTTGCACCAATGCTAGCTGCAATCGATTTACT
>AEMJ01000632.1 GCA_000166735.2 Leuconostoc inhae KCTC 3774
TAAATTTATGCTGTCTATAAAATAAGAAGCGATATACATTGTATATCGCTTCTTATTTTGTTATTTGAGCAGACTTATGCTGTTTATGATCAGTGATAGTTACAAAATCATGGTCTTTCAAATCAACCAATAGGGCTTCAGCAGTAAGGTCACTTAAATCAAAGTGATGATCGCCGATTGTTAATATATATCGGTCAGCCATGTCATAAAATTTAAGTGAGGCCATTTTTGAGTTATATCTTGCCATTAAGTTAAAAAGTTCATTTTTTG
>AEMJ01000631.1 GCA_000166735.2 Leuconostoc inhae KCTC 3774
AAAAGGAGGCGTAAAAGATGAGTAACAGTTTATCAAAAGAGTTTCTTTGGGGGTGGTGCGGTTGCCGCACACCAATTAGAAGGTGGTTGGCAAGAAGGTGGAAAAGGTATTAGTGTTGCTGATGTTATGACGGTTGGTAATCCAGGGCAAGAACGTGCCATTACAAATGGTATCATACCGGGTGAATATTATCCTAATCATGATGCAATTGATTTTTACCATCGCTACAAAGAAGACATTGCTTTGTTTAAGGAAATGGGTTTTAAATGTTTTAGAACATCAATTGCTTGGACTAGAATATATCCTACTGGGGAGGAGAGTGAACCAAATGAAGCAGGGTTAAAGTTCTATGACGATTTATTTGATGAATTATTAAAAAATGATATTGAACCCATTATCACGCTCTCACATTTTGAACTGCCTTATAATCTCGTTACGAAATATGGTGGTTTTCGAAATCGTAAACTAATTGATTTGTTTGTTAAATTTGCTGTGACTTGCTTTAAACGTTATCAAAAACAAGGTTAAATATTGGATGACGTTTAATGAAATTAATAATCAAG
>AEMJ01000630.1 GCA_000166735.2 Leuconostoc inhae KCTC 3774
GTTGATGCAGCAGGTGCTGGTGTTGATGCAGCAGGTGCTGGTGTTGATGCAGCAGGTGCTGGTGTTGATGCAGCAGGTGCTGGTGTTGCATTAGCTGCAAAATTTAGCACTTGACCAACTGAAATATAATTAATATTTTGGATACTGTTTGCAGTTGCTAATTCGGCAACTGATACACCATTGTTAGCAGCAATGCGATATAATGTATCGCCAGCCTTAACAGCATATGTTCCAGCTGCTGACTTCTTAGAAGTTGTAGCCTCTTGTGATGGTGCCTTAGTTGATACTTGTGTGTTTAATTGTTGTCCAATAAAAATTAAATTAGTATTTTCAATTCCATTTTTTTGAGCCAATTCAGCAACTGTTGTACCATGTTCGGCAGCAAGCTTAGTTAGTGTATCTCCAGCTTTAACATTAATTGTGTCAGCCGATACAGAGGTAACGCCGGCAACGGCAAGAGCGCCGGCAGCAACAGCAGATTTGATAATAGTTGATGACTTCATAGTAGGTATGTTCTCCTTAAAAGTTAATGGCTTCTTAGTTAGTTTTTAAAATTTAGTGTCATGTGAGTTTACCTCAACAGTGATAAGTATATCAAAATAGCATAACATACATGTTTTATAATTTTTTCACTTTGTTATCAAAGTATTATTTGTATTACAAAAAAGCATTTTTAGCACGCTTTATTACTAAACGACTTCAAAATCATTTCATTTATATTTCAAAGAACACTGCCAGAAAAATCTGGATACCAATTATTGTTTAATACTTGCACATTAACCACTGAACCTTTTTCAGCCACTGAAATAAAGTGACCCCCACCGATATAAATACCAACACTATAAGGATGATCCCGTTTTCCCCAAAACAATAAATCTCCTGGACGTGAATTTTCTATCTTTTTTAAATCAGATAGTTCTTGTACAAGAGTATTAAGCGCTGGAGACCACTGACTACTTTTAGCGTTTATTCCTATTTTAGATGTGTTCATAACGAACGCAACAAACGCACCTGAAGAATGATAAGATTTCCCCAACTGCGTTAGTGCGACGTCAAGCCATTTGCCTGCCATAGAATGTTCTGATTAAAATTGACCAGCATCTGATTCGCCGACAATAATGCCGCCAACGATACCAAAGCCTACAGATGAGGCGCGTGCGTTAGCAACCCACATACGGTGACCAGGTTGACCATTTGGCGTACTCATA
>AEMJ01000629.1 GCA_000166735.2 Leuconostoc inhae KCTC 3774
CGCATTTTCTATTTTCTTTAAATCAGACATTTCTTGTACAAGGTCATTAAGCGTTTTGAGAAAAATGTTTAGTTGTAATATCTATTTCTATTTTAGATGTATTCATAACGAAAGCAACAAACGCACCTGAAGAATCATAAGATTTCCCCAACTGCGTTAGCGCAACGTCAAGCCATTTACTTGCCATAGACCGTTATTATTAAAATTGACCAGCATTTGATTCGCCGACAATAATGCCACCAACGATACCAAAGCCTACAGATGATGCCCGTGCGTTAGCGACCCACATACGATGACCTGGTTGACCGTTTGGTGTACTCATG
>AEMJ01000628.1 GCA_000166735.2 Leuconostoc inhae KCTC 3774
TGTTGATCAATCTACCAGAATTAATGATAATGATGCAATGCTTATGACTATATTGGTTTACACCCTCATATGAACCAGTTGATATTAAGTTAGATTATATTTCATTGGTTCTTGCACAAACAGCCGTTACGAAGATCTTGAATTGCTGCGAATATGATGAAAGGACGTCATTTAGCACCTAATATCATTGCGTGGATCGTGCCAGGTAGTCGGGCCATTCGAAATCGTGCAATTAAATCGGGCATTGCTAAAATATTTGAGGACGCTGGTTGTGAATGGCGTGAACCAGGTTGTTCGGCATGTTTAGCTATGAATCCCGACAAAATTCCGGCAGGAAAACATGTTGCGTCAACATCAAATAGAAATTTCATTGGCCGCCAAGGCGCAGGATCGAGAACGCATTTGGCTTCTCCAGCTATGGTTGCTGCCGCAGGAATCGCTGGCCACTTCGTTGATATAACAGCAGATGAATTTAAATAGGGGAATAGTATGGAAGCTTTTGTAAGAG
>AEMJ01000627.1 GCA_000166735.2 Leuconostoc inhae KCTC 3774
AACGCATTAACACCAGCAGTCGTTTTATAAATCGGCGTTAGAATTTGTAAATCATCCTGAGTATATCCCTTTTTATAGCAGCTTGGACCACCTGTTTAATTGCCATATCGGTTTGATCATGTGACACCATAAACGTTGATCTATCAGGTTGATTTTGCATAAAATCTTCCGGTAACTGACCATTTTTGATATGTTGTGCCAACTTGGTAATACTGCTTCCTCTACCTTGTCGATAAATTGTATCAAGCTCTACATGAGTCATTTTTCCACTCGCGACCAGATCCGCTAATACATTACCGGGCCCAACTGAAGGCAACTGATCTGAATCACCAACAATGATTAGTTTCATACCATTTGGCACTGCGGCAAGTAGTTTAGCCGTCAATTCAATATCCAACATCGATGCCTCATCAATAATGAGCAGACCGCCTGAAATTGGATTATCAGCCGTAAACTCTGGTTCACCTAAATCAGCAATACCAAGTAAACGGTGTATTGTTGTTGCATCATGTCCAGTTACTTCAGTCATACGTTTGGCTGCTCGACCAGTTGGCGATGCCATTTTAACTGAATACATTTTCAAAAAATCCTGTGCCTGATCAGAGTATTTAGCACGCTTTTGAAGAATTTTTTGCCATGTTGCAACAATTGAACGAACGATGGTTGTCTTTCCTGTTCCAGGCCCACCAGTAAGCAAAAATACTTGTGCGTTCAATCCTGCTTTAACTGCCGCAATTTGTGTCCTATCGAGTTCTAATTGGCCCGGCGTGATAAAAGCCGCATCGATATCTGCAACTGACATCTCAAATGGTTGCTTTGCCTGCAATAAACGTTTCAAGTCATGGGCTACTTGTGTTTCTGCATCATACAAAGCTGTTGTATATAATTTATCATTGTCAGCCACTAAAATATGGGTTGCCAATAGTTTGGTAATTGCCTGTTCTAATGCACCCTTTAGTTCCTCATCACGCAATAATTGTGCCGTTGACTGCAGTAGCTGTTGTCGCGTTAAATAAGTATGCCCATATTGAAAGCTAACAGTCGTTATTGCAGCATAAACTGCTGCCTGTAACCGTCTTTCATCCAAATGATCAATGCCCGATTTTTGTCCGATCTGATCTGCTGTTTTAAACGATATACCATCAAACTCAAACACCAAACGATAAGGATCTTGAATCAAAATATCTTGTGCCTCACTACCATATTGATCATACAATCGTCCGGCAATATCTGCACCAATGCCAAATTGGTTGCCAACTTGAAATAAGCGTTCTAAGCCCAAATTCAATTGCAAACTATGGACAAGTTTTTTTGCAGTAGCTTCCTTGATGATACCATCCAATACATGAACATCATCCAAAATTAAATTAACAGCATTTAAACCCAAATGATCAACAATTTTTTCAGCTGTCTTTTGACCAATACCTGAAAATTGCCCACTCACAAAATATTTGATGAGCCCTTCTTCATCGGGAGGTAATTCATTTTCATAGCGCATTACTTTCAGTTGCTGTCCATATTTTGGGTGCCGCACAACCGTACCATAAAAAGCGTATACACTGCCCTCTTGCACATCGGCAAATGTGCCAGTTGCAATAATTTCAGGCTCTTGCCAACTTTCAAGCGTTGATTCTTCAATCAGAATAGACAAGATTTTAAAGTAGGAATCAGACGATGCAAATATAACATTTTGTAACGTACCAGTAATTTTTTCGAGTTGTTGTTCTTGATAAGCCATTTAATATTCTGTCCAAATCGTCTTTTCATCATAGTCGTACACGATTTTTAGATCGTAGTTGATGCACTTTGCTTTTTATTCAAATATGTTGTATTATTCCAGTCATCAACTGTAAAATGTTGCCCGTCATTAGTGGACAAAACAGTTGTCGACGTGTTACTTAATCCGCCTCTTTGACGAATAGTCATCCGTGGCTGTTCAAGCAAGCCATTAATACCAAAAGATAATGCCATACCATGCGAGACAATTAATATATTATCATTTGGATATTGCTTAGCAATATTTTTGACGAAACGGACAAAACGTTTTTCAGCCTTTGTGTAACCTTCGCCTTCAAACTCTTTGCCTTCAAATTTATCTAAATCTTCACGATAATTTTTGAACGACTCTGCGTAATTAATGGTGACATTTGCTACTAATTCACCTTCCCATTTGCCAAGACCAACTTCAGCAATATTTGATCGCAATGACAAACGTCCATGATAATTTAAGTGCTTTACAATATTAACAGCAGTGATTCGGGCACGTTTTAATGGTGAAGCAAATACACGCGCAAAATCCACATGGTTAAGAAACTTGCCGACTTTTGCCATATCATCGTAACTCGATGGTAATAAATTAGAATCACCTTGCCCGCCTTGAAAACGACGTTCAAGATTCCATTCAGTTTGTCCATGACGGACGAAATAAAATTTGGTCATATTATATCTTTTCCAGCACATTACGTGCCACCAACTCTGTCATAAAGAAATGATACAATTTAGTCATTTCTTCTGCGTTATTATTTTTAAATATATTAACGCGAACGACATCACCAGCAGACAATGTGCTTATTTTAAATCCAGTCAATTCTTGGTTAACCGATATTTTTAACTGAATCGCATTGACTAATGATTTTTCTGGTTCTAAAGCACGATGCAAAACATGCACACCAGCATTGTTGGTAATAAATCCAAGATCACCCAGTGTATATTTTTTGATATTATCACTTAATTTATAAGTCGCATCATCCGGAACCGTTACTATTTTGTTAAAAGCCATTTTATTATTGTGTGTTTGTTCTCCATCATATTAATAGCTAACAAACACACTTCCTCCTAAAACATACTCTTATCATTATAACAAAAAAGCGTCCTCAATCGTGACGCTTCTCAACTTTATTCTTTATCATAACTTATAGTGGCACTTAATCCACCAATTGCATTTAAAATTTTTGGTCAAATTGTGATCCCTTTGGGTGATTTGGAACTTTTATTGTGCCATTAATAATTGCCTTCTGTGCTTTTTTAACTGCCGCTGCTTCTGCTGCTGTTAATTCTGAATCTGTTAAATAAACGCCATTTTCTTTCAAACCATAAGCTATTGTCTTACCGCCAGGGAAAGTTTTATTTTTATTGTACGTCTCAGCAATATTTTTAACACCATCCCCAACCGAAGTAATTGAAGAAGCAAGTGTTGATGTTGCCTTTTTACCATCTTTTGATGTATACGCCCCATCTGATTTTTGGTCACGATCAACGCCAATAATGTATAGACGATCTTTGGAATCAGCTGTCAACTTAGAATTTTCAGCTTTTGCTTCTGAAAATGCACCATTGCCCACAAATCCCGCTGCAGCAAAAATAGTTTTAATTCCTGATGCATACATCGCCGCAGCAATAGTTTTTCCTTTAGCAGAATCAGTAAATGAATTTGCGTATTGCTTTTCAACTGTCAACGAAGAATCGGTTGCTTTAACACCTGCCTCAAAACCTGCATCAAACGCATCAATAATGTTCCCATGAATGCCACCAATGAAACCAATTTTTTTCTCATTGTTTTTTTGAGCTTTAGTAGCTGCTGCGACACCGGCTAGATATGATGATTGTTCTGAACGAAACATAACTGAGGCAACGTTAGGACGGTTTGTGACAATATCATCAACTAAAACAAATTTTTGTTTTGGATTTAGTTTAGCTGATTTTGTAATTGGTTGGTTTAACGAATAACCAATACCATAAACAATTTTATATTGTTTATTTTTCGTTGCTAAATTAAAATTTTGGTCTAAATCTGAATGATCCGATGCAGTAAAGTAAGTCACAGGTTTATTTTGTCCAGCCTGCAATTGATTTACCTTTGCATACTGCTTAGCACCCTCCCAAGCCGACTGGTTAAATGAGTGGTCATCGACACCACCAACATCCAAAACTAAACCGAGTTTTGCTGCTACATTCGCTTGAGTTGCTGTACTTGATTTATGTGTCGTTGCTGCATAAATGCCAACACCCACAACCGCTACAGCGGCTACACCAATAATTATTTTAGTTGATTTATTCATAATGATTATTCTCCCTTTTTGAGATGATTTAAAAAATATAAATTGCATTATTTCTCATATCATCAGCTCATAATTCATGCGTCCAAAACAATATTATACGTCATTTGTTGCCGAGAACAAGGCCTCATTATGTCCTTGACAAACAAAAAAAGCCTACCGGCTTTTAATACATATCATCCTCTAATAAATCAGAATGTGTTTGCTTAACCATAAAACGTAATCCCTTTGGAAAGAAATTTTTAATTTGTCCATCAACATAACGACCCCAACCAGCGCCATTACCGTTAGCAACCATCAACACCCAACCTTTTTTAAGTGAAGCACCACTATCTGGCCGAATCACATCTCCATGAACAAACTTAGCCCAATCATCAGTAGTCATATTGTATTTTTGTACAAACTCATCTGGATGCATTGCCAACGCCAAGGCATGCGCTGGTTCAAAACGGTTCTTTTTAAAAGTGCCCATTTCTATGCCTAAACGTAAAATTTTCATTCCTGAAATATCAGGTGTTCCAACAGGTGCTAAGTATAACCGGTCCCCGAATAAAGTGAATTGACGCTTGTCTAACTGGAATGAAACAAAAGATTCACTGACAAATGAAGTCATTAATTTTTGTTGTTCAGAATTCAATTCAATTGGTTTGAGTGGCTTAACAATGTGATCACTTAAAGGTACATTTGGTGATTTTTCAAGTTTGGCCACAAAATGACCTTCTCCATTCAATCGTTGTGGCCACAAACGTGCCGTTTTTTTAAGTACTTCTTGATCAATTGTTTTACTCTGATCCACTTGACCATCTGTAAATTGCTTATCTGCCCATGCAGGCTGGCCATCACTAATATATGTATCTTGTGGTTTATTAATTGCTTTTAGGGTGAATTCAGGATATTCAGACATCAACCATGCAATCATTTGTTCATCTTCTTCTGGTGAAAACGTACACGTCGAATAGATAATTTGACCGCCAGGGCGCAACATTTTTACTGCTTCATGCAAAATTTCACGCTGGAGTTCGGCTAGTTCTTGGGGAAAATCTTTATGCCATTGCTTTATTGCAGTGATATTTTTTCGAAACATGCCTTCTCCCGAACAAGGCGCATCAAGTAAAATTTTATCAAAATATTGTGGTAACTTAACACTAAGTTCCGCCGGTGTATGGGAGCTCACAACACTATTTTGCAAGCCCATACGTTCCACATTTTCACTTAATATTTTAGCACGATTCAAAAAAATTTCATTGGACCACAAAAGTCCCTTTTGTTGCATAAATGCTGCTAAATG
>AEMJ01000626.1 GCA_000166735.2 Leuconostoc inhae KCTC 3774
GCGATAGTGTTATGACGTTAAAAGCAGTATTGTAAGTCGGCTTAATTTGTAAGTTGTTACTGTCATGACGATAGGATCAAAAAAATTTTAGATAAGGAATGCAGTTGTCGTATATTTGAAATAATATACGAGTACAATCGCTTTAAATACATGGCAAAAACTAATATTGAGATACGTGGCGCTCGCGCGCAAAATTTAAAAAATATTGACGTAGATATCCCCAAAGATAAGCTAACGGTAGTTACTGGCTTATCTGGGTCAGGGAAATCTTCTTTGGCATTTGATACGCTTTATGCA
>AEMJ01000625.1 GCA_000166735.2 Leuconostoc inhae KCTC 3774
CTAAATACCTATTTTACCGGAATAACATCTGTTTGACTAGTCTTTGATTTAAGTTTTTAGCAAATTTATTGCAGGGTCTTCAAAATTAAACTATCTTTTTGTAGCGGGATTAACACCACAAACGCCATTTTTTCTTAATGGCCTGTGTTGCTGTTTTTTAGTAATATATTATTCATTTAATGTATACCAAATCGTGTTTTTAATACCCGCAAGGTATATCAAATTTTCTTTTCGACACTGTCATAACGTTCAATGACTCGCGTTACATTTTTTTTGCCAGTATAAATTGCGTAGCCAACAGTTAATATAACTAGTATTCCAATCACGCATAACGCTATGCCGGAACCAAAAAACCAGATATTTTTATTTTTGAAAAAATAAATGAATAGCACACCAACACCTGTCAATAATGAGAAAATTGATTGCCAATGTTGTAAATTACGAATCATACGTTCTTGAAATAATATTTCTATTTTATAAGCTTTTTCTGTTTTGTCAGTATTTACTGTCATTACCCTCACCTCAACGTTAATTAGTATGTTAAGCCTGGATTAAAGAAACCAACTAATACACCAACAAGTGCAACAACTACCAAAATTAGCATAACTTTAATAGGAGAAATATTTTTTTAGCCATTAACCACCAGCAGAGAACTATGAACAAAGCTGTCAACAATCCAGGATATACAGAATCAAGTTGATTTTGTAACACTAAATATGACTTTCCAGAACCATTTGTGAGCTTAAATGATGTTTTTACCGTCACCCAAGTTGCAGCGACACCACCAACAACCATACCACCAATGGTCGCAATCGCTTTCCTAATTGCTTTCCCCTGTGCACCAATTAAAATACCGACAGCCTTGTCACCTAATTCGTAGCCTTTGAAATAAGCAAAACGCATACCGAAGTAACCAAGTAAGTTCCATACAATAATGTAAAATATTGCACCTAAAGGTGATCCGCCTGATGACATACCAAGTGCAATACCTAAGATTACTGGGATTAATGTTCCAACAACAAGTGAATCTCCAATGCCTGCAATGGGACCCATAAGACCTGCACGTAAACCATTAATCGTGGTATCATCCACCTCACCATCATCAATTCCTTGACTAGCACGTGCTTCTTCTAAACTAGCTGTAATACCCACGATGACAGTTCCAAGTTGTGGTTCTGTATTGAAAAAAGCAGTATAGGTTTTCATTGCTTTTTCCTGATCTTCTTTGTTATCATATAGTTCTTCAACAATAGGCAACATAGAAGTTAGGTAACCAAATGTCTGCATATGTTCTTGAGAAAAAGCTGTCAAATGACCATAGAACCAATGATGAAAAGATTTATTTAAAGTTTTACGAGAAAGTGTCTTTTTTCTATATTTGCCATCTTAAATATCCTCCTCTTCCTCATCATCAATTATTGTGTCATTTGAACCATTTAGTATTGGTTGTCGATTAATACTAATTGCCATATCCAACTTGTAAAAGATCATTGCAAAAATAAGTGAGATTACAGTAACTGAAACTAGGTTTAATTTTAGTGACGCCGCAAATGTAAATCCAACAAAAAAATGGTATAAAAATCAATTGGACCCTCAACTATTTGTTTTAACAAAATAGCTATACCAACACAAGGTAGCAATGCCCCAACAGTAAATAATGTTTTCATTGGGATACCATCCATAGGTAACGCTGTTCTAAGTGCATGAACAGCACTCGAACCAAAATGCGTCATTAATACTGTTGGAATGAAAGAGAAAAATAAATGTGAAATCCAAGGGTAACCCCAATCAACCGCGTATAGTTTTTTAAACTCACCTTTTTCAACTGCACGCCAACCTATATGCTGCCAAACTAAATTCATCGTTGCAGTACCGTAGAATAATACGGTACCGACAGTACCCACCAACGTGCCCATTGACTTAGCTAAATCAGCGGCATTACCAGATGTTGCTGCTAAACCTTGTGCATGGATAGCAACCATAGCAAGTGGTATACCAATGTATGATACCGCTCGTAAATCTGCAGAAACAGTCCCACCTGGAGTTACTAATGCAATATAAACTAACTGCATAGCCACACCAGCTGCAATACCCGTTTTTAAGTCTCCTAGAACAAGTCCACAGACTAAACCACCAACTAATGGACGTCCTAATGTATAATTACCAATTGTAGATCCTGCCATTCCTGGCATAGACGACAAACTGGCAAAAATGCCTAGAATACTTGCTTGTATCCAACTAATTGTCATATTCCTCACCTTTTCTATATCAAGTTACAAATTAAACTTTCCTTTAAAATCATTCCAATAGCCAATTGAAACGTCAGGTAATAATTGGAATTTAACCTGATAACCTTGCGCTTGAATTGCTTCAAATGCTACAGCTTCTTCAGGAATGATAGATTGATTATTACCTAATTTGATAGCATGAGGTCGATCATTAGCAGGTCCAACAATGATTTTTTTAACATCCCCTGGTACAAATCCAAAGTCAACAAGGATTGTTTTCATGTCTTGTGGTGTTTTTGTTATGAGAAAATATTGGCGTTTAGAAGCTAATACTTGCGCCTGTTTTTCCTTAAAATGTGCCAACGTCCAAACAAACGTCTTTTTTTCAGAAGCACTTATAAAGGCCTCTTTTAAAACAGGATTCGATGCGGCAGCATCGTTTACCGCTATTAAACCATCGCAGGGGTATTCCTTTGCCCAACGTGTAACTGTTTGTCCGTGAATAATTCTATCATCAATACGTACAAATGAAATACTCATAACCTATTCTCCTTTTTAAATATCATCATCATTTTCATCTGGTTTTTCAACTAATGAAAATTGTTTCACTGATGATACTCCTTCTTTCATAATAGCTGTTCCTAAGTCCTGTTGGCTGAGACTATCTTTTAAAATAGCAGCATTCAGCGCCATTGGAAAGTTCATGCCACCAAAAATAATGGATTTTTCTAGTTTCCCTTCTTGATTCAAAACGTTAGTTATTGTAGTTAAAGGGCTCCCTCCCATGATATCTCCCAATACAACGAGTTCCGCATCGTCAGTTAATTCAGAAACAAATTTTTGAAAACGCGTAGCCAAAACTTTTGTGTCTTCACCTGATTGCAACCCGATCGCTCGCACTGAATCCATGTTATCACCAACAAACATGCCTAGCGCATCTTTCAAACCTTCTGAAAACTTACCATGACTTACCAAAATAAGATATTTCATTTTTTCCTCCCACTTTTATTGAAATGACTCTTTTATATGTAAGCGCTTACATACCTTAATTAATATTTTACGCTTTTTTTAGAAAAAACAACAACGTTCCTCAATAATAAGAAAATAATAAAAAAGCCTGTCTTGACTAAAAATTTTTTCAAATAGTTAGAAAAAATCTAACAGATTTGGTTAATTTTAGTCATGACTAAGCTTTTGACATATATTTATGAGTTGAAACTGTACTAAATACTAATCTAATATTATGCTTTTGATACTTCATCTTCAGGCACTTTTGGTGTGGTACCATCCGCCAAAGTTTTTCTGTTGGCTTATCCCAAGATACAAATTCACAATCTGGGTAACGAGAACAACCATAAAATGTACGTTGACGCTTCGTTTTTCGTTCAACAATTTGACCTTTATGGCATTTCGGACATAGCAACCCAATTTCTTTAATAATTGTTTGTGTGTTACGGCAATCTGGAAATCGTGCGCAAGCATAAAATTTGCCATAACGGCCCATTTTAACAATCATTGGTGCACCGCAAGTTTCGCAATTCATACCAGCAAGTTCATCATGCATAATAACTTTTTCTAATGTAGCTGCTGCCTGCTCAACTTCTTTTGAAAACGGTTTATAAAAAGAATCAATCACCGGTACCCAGTGCTTATCACCTACTTCTACCTCATCTAGCTCATGCTCTATGCTAGCTGTAAAATGTGTGTCTGTTATATCTGGGAAGCTCTCTTCGACAATTGTTTGTACAATTTCACCCAATTCAGTGGGCACAAATTTGCGCGCATCAATTCTAACATAGTTTCGTCGTTGGATTGTGTCTAACGTTGGTGCATAAGTTGATGGTCTGCCAACACCGTTTTCTTCCAAAGCTTTAATTAACGCAGCTTCAGAGTAGCGCGCCGGCGGTAATGTGAAATGTTGCTCTGGATTCGTATTCGTTAATTTAACTTTGTCTCCAACTGATAAATCAGGTAAGGCGTTATCTTTTTCTTTAGCTGCTGGATATGCTTTAGTAAATCCTTGAAATTTTGTTTTAGAACCGTTTGCGCGAAAAACAACATTATTTTGTTCAATTGTCACGGCCATGGTATCCAGTATTTCTGGGGTCATTTGACTTGCAACAAAACGTGACCAGATTAGCGAATATAGTTTAAATTGGTCTGGTGTTAATTTATCTTTTATGCTTTCAGGTGTTCTTGTCACATCAGTTGGGCGGACAGCTTCATGCGCATCTTGAGCGCCTTCAGGCAACTTACCCTGAATCGGCTTATGTTGCGAGTATGCCTCTCCCCAAGTATCATGAATATATAAAGCAGCTGCATTACGAGCCAGAGAAGAAATACGTGTTGAATCCGTACGCATATACGTAATCAGACCAATTTGGCCAATACCACGCCCTAAATTAACCCCTTCATATAATTGTTGTGCAGCCATCATCGTTTTACGTGTTCTAAAATTCAACTGTGTATTAGCAGTTTGTTGCATTGTTGACGTTGTAAAGGGCTGCTGTGGATTACGTTTACGTTCCTTAGCTTCAACTTTGACAATATTAAAATCAGCAGATTGATCAATCTGCTTTAAAACATATTGAACACTCTCATTATCCGGTAATGGTTGTTTTTACCGTCAAAACCATAGAATGAAGATTTAAACTTTGAACGAGATTTCTTAAATTCTGAATCTAATGTCCAATATTCTTCTGGTTCAAATGCCTGAATTTTACGTTCACGCGAAATAATCAGTCCAAGTGCGACTGATTGCACACGTCCTGCAGATAAACCACGTTTAACTGTTTTCCACAAAATTGGCGAAATTGAATAACCTACTAAGCGATCTAAAATACGACGTGCTTGTTGGGCATCAACAAGGTCTTGATTTATCTTGCGCGGTATCTTAAAGGCGTTTTTAATGGTATCCTTTGTAATCTCATTAAAAACCACACGATTAGGTTCTTCAGGATTTAACTCTAAAATATGTTGTAAATGCCAAGCAATAGCTTCTCCTTCACGATCTGGATCACTTGCGAGATAAACTTTTTTAGCTGCTTTTGCTTCTTTACGTAAACCCTTAATAACATCCCCTTTACCGCGGATGTTAATATATTTGGGATCGTAATCATTTTCAACATCAACGCCAAGCGTTGACTTTGGTAAATCACGAATGTGTCCTAAACTCGCAACGACTTTATATGAGCTTCCGAGATACTTCTCTATCGTCTTTGCCTTCGATGGGCTTTCCACAATGACAAGATTTTTCTTAACTTTAGCTCGTTTACGTTTTGTTGTTTTCTTTGTAACTAATTTGGTTGTTTTATTTTTTGTCTCTACCATTAGATATGCCTTATAATTTACTTCTTAGTATATAGCATATCAGATTGTATCAAGTATTTGGACACTTTCTATAATATCTTGGGATTTTGTGATTAACTTGGCACCCAAACTAAGTAATTCATTCGTACCTTGTGATTCTTCTGAAAAAATAGATCCTGGAATTGATAATACTTCACGATTATTTTGTAAGGCAGCATTAGCAGTAATTAAACTACCTGACTTTATTTTTGCCTCAACGACTAAAGTGGCTGAGGATAATCCAGCAATAATTCGATTTCTTGCTGGAAAGTGAGAGCGATGTGGTCCGATACCAGGACCGTACTCACTGACTACTAATCCTTGTTGCGCAATCTGCTTTTGCAGTGACGTGTTACGTCTAGGATATGCCACATCCGTACCAGTACCGATAACTGCAATCGGGACACCATTGTTAGCAAAAGTAATTTGATGAGCCATGACGTCTATTCCTTGTGCCAATCCAGAAACAATTGCAATGCTAGATTGAATAACTGGTGGTAACAAATGACGCAAACTATTTAGACCATAAATCGTAGCTGAGCGGGTACCTACGACTGATAAACTCGGTAAATTTAAAGCTGCCAAGTGTCCTTCATAAAACAACACAAGTGGTGGCTCAAATATTTCTCGCAAACGTTGCGGGTAGTTATCATCAGGGTAAGTAATATAATTACCCTTAAAATTACTTGCGCGTTGTAATGCCGTCGCATAGGTTGCACGAATTCTATCATGGTAACCACGATGAGTTATTTGTAGTAATAAATCTAGCGGCCAAGGATAAATACTTGGTAACAAGTTAGAATTCATTGCTTCAATAAGACGAGACTCAGTCGCAATGCCAATCCCTTGTGTCAAATGAATTGCCAGTAATTGTTGGTTTAAGTTCATATCGTTTTCCTCAGAAAATAATACGTTGTAACCAGCAGTGTATCACAAAAAATTATGATATACTGGCTATTCTGAAACAATTAAAATAACAATCTATCCTGCGACAATTTCGCTCAAATACTCCCATCGATCCATTTTCTTATCAAGTTCTGCTTCAAGTTTGTCGGATTCTTTTTGCAAATCGCCAAGCTTAACATAGTCAGTACCATTTTTTGCCATGTCGTCTGGTATAGCAGCTAATCTAGCTTCTAACTTTGCAATATCATCTTCAATTGTTTCCCATTCTTTTTTTCGTTATAGGTTAATTTCTTCTTTTGTATTGTAACTGATTTAGATTTTGAAACAGCTATCTTTTCTGATACGTTTAGTCGATCATCTGCATGCTCTATTAAATATTGACTAAATAAACCATCATAACGTTCAACAACGCCCTGACCTTGGAACATATATAACTGACTTGCTACCTTATCTAAAAAGTAACGGTCATGAGAAACAGTAATGACAGCTCCAGAAAATCCTGACAAAAAATCCTCTAACACGGTCAACGTCCCAATATCTAAATCGTTTGTTGGTTCATCTAACAATAAAACATTTGGTTGTTGTAATAAAAGCTTCAAGAGATACAATCGCCTTTTTTCACCACCAGACAACTTACGTATCAATGTACCGTGCATGAAAGGCGGAAACAAAAATTGCTCTAGCAATTCTGAAACACTCACCTGATTACCATTTTTATCCGTCACCGATTCAGCAACATCTGATAAATAAGCAATAACTCTTTTATCATCTGGTATTTCTTCTGTACTTTGCGTGTAATAGGCCATTTTGACTGTTTCACCTAATTCAATCACGCCACTTGTTACAGGTAAACGACCTGCAATTGCATTCAAAAAGGTTGACTTGCCGGCACCGTTTTCACCAGTGATACCAATTCGATCGCCTGCTGCTATACGCAAATTAAAATTTTCCAATATGATTTTATCATCAAACTTAATACTAGCATTGTCAATAACAATCACTTTTTTTCCCAAACGCTGCTGTCCTAAATTAACAGCAACATCGTCGTCTAATTTTAAATTACCCATCTGTGACTCTAATTCAGAAAAAGCATTCTCACGAGCTGTTTGTTTCGTTGTCCGCGCGCGTGCTGACTTACGCATCCAAGCCAACTCTTGCTTATAAAGCTGTTGCTGCTTATGATCAGCTACCTTACTTTGTTCAACACGTTGGGATTTGCCAATCATATAGTCTTGATAATTGCCTTTATATTCATATAAATCACCAAATGATAGTTCGAAAATACGCGTCGTTACTGCATCCAAAAATAACGATCATGGGTTACTGCCAAGACAACGCCTTTATAATTAGCCAGATATTTTTCTAACCAAGCAATTGAATCAAAATCTAGGTGGTTTGTTGGTTCATCTAAAATTAATAGATCAGGCGCTTCAATTAATATTTGTGCTAAACCGACACGTTTACGCTG
>AEMJ01000624.1 GCA_000166735.2 Leuconostoc inhae KCTC 3774
ACAAATCATACCAGTTAATCTTGGTGCACATGGCGAGTATGCTAATGATATCCAACAAAATTACAGGCTGCAGGCTTGAGGGCTAATGTCGAAACCAAGGAAGCTAAGATGGGTTACTTGATTCGTGAAGCGCAAACTAACAAGATCCCATATACACTGGTATTAGGAGATTCTGAAGTTGAGGCTCAGACAGTTACAGTGCGTAAATATGGTGAAGAAAAGACAAAAACAATGTCATTTATTGATTTCCAAATGGCTATTTTAGCAGATGTTGCGCGCTATTCACGTACAGCAGAAATACAGGAATAAACTTAAATTAGAAGTATCTCGTATTTTATTATGTTAGATACTTTGTATATACAGACTGATGTATG
>AEMJ01000623.1 GCA_000166735.2 Leuconostoc inhae KCTC 3774
TTGTCAATATTGGTTTAATAATTAGTACAATGACACCACTATTTCCATCGCTATTTCAATTTGTAAACAATACGAGTCAAAATCGATATATTGTTCTGGTTAGCTTGCTACTTGGTGCTGGCGCTGTTCTTTTGTTAACAAAGGCTTACTTTGATTGCAAGT
>AEMJ01000622.1 GCA_000166735.2 Leuconostoc inhae KCTC 3774
TAGCAACATTTTGTGGTTGTTGCGCTAAACGTTGTATCCTAATTTTTGACGTTGTGTTGCCGTTAAGGCTTTTGTGTTGCAAACAGTGGTAATTTTCCCAATTTAAACAAATTCACGAAAATTCGTCATAATTTGTGTTACTTTTTCATTATCTGTTGTGCGTCGCTTTTTACGATTTAAGGATGAATTAAGACCAGCTGATGAACTTTCAAGAAATAATTTATTGACCAACTCATTGTGTTTCAGTGCAAACCCAAGTGCTAATCTACCACCCATTGAGTAACCTAGCAAATTAACATTGGACCATTCATATGTTTGTAAAATCGTTTGAATATCAGAAATTTGTGCTGCCATGTCAAAACGCGTGGGATCGATAACAACAGTTGATTCTGCACCAAATCC
>AEMJ01000621.1 GCA_000166735.2 Leuconostoc inhae KCTC 3774
AATCAAATCAGCATCAACCCTTGGAACAACATCTTGTAATAATGCTTCCCCTGCCTTGGCACCATCAGCAAAAATTGTGGTGACATTTGTGATACCTTTTGACTCAGCATAAGCCTTATACTTAGCTAAATTGCTTTCAACTTCAGCACGTTTTTCTTTAATGACATCTAAATGTAAGGCATCAATTGTAGATAAATCGCCCATTTCCAAAACAGAAGCAATGATTAACTTTGCATCATCTTCATGCGCTTGATGTATCGCATTTGCTAAAGCAAAATATCCTTGTTTTGATTCATCCACACCAACAACAATATTCTTAAATTGCATTGGTTCAATGTTTAAATTTAATTCACTCATGATTAATCTCCTTATCTAAATTAAGATCCTGTTAACTGTT
>AEMJ01000620.1 GCA_000166735.2 Leuconostoc inhae KCTC 3774
GATTAAATCAGCATCAACTTTTGGGACAACTTCTTGTAATAATGCTTCACCCGCCTTGGCACCATCAGCAAAAATTGTTGTAACATTTGTAATACCTTTTGACTCTGCGTAAGCCTTGTATTTAGCCAGATTGGCTTCAACTTCAGCACGCTTTTCTTTAATAACATCTAAATGTAAGGCATCAATTGTAGATAAATCTCCCATTTCCAAAACAGAAGCAATGATTAGCTTTGCATCGTCTTCATGTGCTTGATGTATCGCGTTTGCCAAAGCAAAGTATCCTTGTTGCGATTCGTCCACACCAACAACAATATTCTTAAATTGCATTGGTTCAATGTTTAAATTCAATTCACTCATGATTAATCTCCTTTAATAAAATATGTTATGCACCTGTTAATTGTTGATAAATGCTCAAAAGGTTTAACGCAGTCAAAATAATAAACGAAATCCAGCCAAGTGCTGCTACCCATTTTGGATTAGCAAATTCACCCATAATCTTTTTAGAAGACGTGAAGTAGACCAAAGGTGCCATACTAAATGGTAATGCTATAGCTAAAAACACTTGAGAACTGACCATCAAATCATCTAGCTTCGCCTCAGCTCCACCATACATTAACGTAATTATGATAACTGGCGCCAATGCTATACCTCGCGTAATAACACGACGAAGCCACATTGGGATACGTAAATGTAAGAAACCTTCCATGACAATTTCACCAGTTAATGTACCAGTAATAGTTGAATTTTGACCAGATGCTAACAATGCAACGGCAAACAATGTTGAAAGAACTGGTGACGCAACTGCTCCAGCAATATCACTATTTCCCAAAGCACGGTACATATCTCCAAAAGCACCAACAGAATCAGCATGTCCAAAGAACAATGCTGCACCCAAAATTAACAATAATGAATTAATAACAAATGCCAATGTTAATTGAATGTTTGAATCCCATGTCATAAAACGTACAGCTTCTTTAATGGCTGCTTTATCTTGACGATCGACTTTACGCGTTTGAGAAATCGATGAATGTAGATACAAGTTATGGGGCATAACCGTAGCACCAATAATTCCAAGTGTTAACGTCAATTGTGAAGATGATCCACCAACTGGTGTATGCGGATTCAATGTTTGTAATTGTGGTAAGTACCCACCAAACATCGAAACTAGTTCAGGCTTTGATAGAACTACTAGGTAAGCAAAGATAACCAGAATTGTAATGATTAATGTCATCACAATCGCTTCAATCTTACGGAATCCGAACTTCATTAATAATAGTAATAGAATAACATCAAAAGCAGTTGTCAAAACTGATGCAATCATTGACCAGCCAAACAACAAATGCAAAGCAATGGCTCCACCAATAACTTCAGCAATATCAGTGGCAATCAAAGCTAATTCTGTCATGATCCACAATACAAATCCACTAACTTTATTAGTTCGATCACGGGTGGCTTGAGCTAAATCTTCTTGCTTAACAATACCCAATTTCCCAGCCATATATTGTAGTAACATAGCCATCAAACTTGAGATAAGCACGATTGATAAAAGTACATATCTATATTGTGCACCACCAGCTACAGATGTCACCCAGTTACCTGGATCCATATACCCAACAGCAACTAAAGCGCCAGGGCCCGAAAAAGCCAATAATTTACGCCAGAAAGAGCCATCCTTTGGCGTTTCAATTGAGCTGTTAACATCGCTCAAACTTAAAGTATCACTCGCATCTTGAACAATGTGATGATCTTGTGTTTTTTTAGAATTATCCATTCTAAGTCTCCTTTAGATTTCTCCTCAAGACAAAAACAAACGAATTTTGACTAAAATACGCATTTAAATATCACTTTTAAGCTACTTAACGGTGAGCTAAACACGTATTAAAGTGCTAAATAATTTTCATAAAGAATTTCATTCAACTTAGTTGTTGAAAGCTTATGAAAGGTATCTAACTCGGCTATCTCTGCCCTAATACATAATACATATTACACTTTTAAAAAAATTCGTCAACAACAAATATGTTAGTCAATCGTTATTTTATTATAATGATTGCTCTTTTTATTATTAAATGGCAAAAAAATTGTTTTATCAGTGTTTGTAAGCCCTTTCATGAAAATATTACATTTTCATTACATGTTAAATTAAATTACATGGTTGTGAGGAAATAGATGTTTCAATTTGAATGGTAACATGGTTGATATTAAAATTTTGACGTAATACTTGTGATACATCATCAAGTATTTTTTGTGTTTCAACACCCTCTATAACAGATAAATGAACCGTTAAAGCTGCTTCTGTCGTTGACAGTGGCCAAATATGTAAATCATGCAATTGCACAATATTTTTATTAGTGTTTAAATACTCTAAAATACCATCCGCATCAACTTTATCTGGTACACCATTAATTGCCAAATTAAATGTCGATGCCATAACTGACCAAGAGGTAACGATAATAATAACCCCAATAATCATGGAAATAATTGCATCAATCATTGGCCATTTAGTGAGCTGAATTAATAGACCACCGGCAATAACACCAACAGACACTCCTGCATCTGCTAATAAATGAATATATGCTGTTTTAGAATTAAGATCTTGTTCATGATGATGACCATGTTCATCTGGTGCCCCACTTGCTTTAAAAAGCATAGCAGTAAAAAATTAATTCCGATACCAATAGCAGCAACAATCATCACAGTCTTACCATTTGTAGCTACTGTTGGCGGATCAATTAAGTCAGAAATACCTTCATAAAAAATAATAAGCACGGCGCCTATCAATAGAAATGTGTTAAAAAGGCTAGCTAGTATTGATAAGTTATGCCAACCGTAAGTATGTTTTTTGGTGGCTTTTAGACCAAATACAACAACAGCTAACCAAGCAATAACAAGTGCTAATACATCACTCAAATTATGAAATGCATCAGCAAATAAAGCTGTCGAATGCGCCAACTGCGAAAATAACAACTCCGTCAGCACAAAAATTAAGTTTAAAGAGATACCAATAATATATGGTGTTTGTTTCATTTTCATTTGCGTCATAATATTCCTCACAATATTTTATAGCTATATTTAATATACCACTTTTAAATGAAATATGTTTCATATATAAATATAAATAAAAAATCATCATACATTTGACGATTTTTTTGTTTTTATTTTACTCACTTTTCAGCAATTTAATCCAAATTCCATTTGATCAATATCATAGTATGTATACTCTCAGAACTTTTTTATGCAAGTACTGTTGGTTGCTACACGTAAGCAATATTTTCTGTTTTTTGCTTAATGTTTTAGCATTCAAAAACGTTGCATTTAAAATCCACAATCAAAATAAGTGCATCATAATTTTAAAATTAAAAAAACCAGCGCAAGCTGGTTAAATTTTTAACTCATCGAAAAAATCTGTCGCATCCCCAATAATTTGATCAACATTAAAAGATGTCTCTATGTGCTCAAGATTAATTGACATTATCGTTGCCTTTGTATTGGCATAATTTAATAGTCCTGCAAATGGATAAACACGAAAACTTGTGCCGACAACAACAATTAAATCTGCTGATTGAACCCACATTACGGATTTATCAACATCAAATGGCATTTCTTCATAAAAAGTTATGTTTGGACGTAAGACAGCACCGTCTAAACGTGTCATTGACTTTAAGTATGCCATCACATCCGTTTTTTCACCATCAATTGGTGCATAGATATCATATAAAGAACCATGAAAACGTACTAAATTATCTGGTTTGCTGTTAGCTTTAACATGTAAGTCATCCACGTTTTGTGTAATAATCTTAGCTTTGTTATGCTGAGTTAATTCAGCCATTTTATCATGAATGATATTAGGCTTTGCCATCGGAAAATACATATTATCAATCATAAATTGATACTGCTTTTCTGGTTCGTTACGAAAAGCTGTTTTAGATAATAAATATTCTGGTCGTAAGTCGACACCATTATAAATACCATTCTTAGATCGATAATCCGGAATACCTGAGGCGGTTGATACACCTGCACCCGTCATAAAAACAATCTGTTTTGCTGAATCAAAGCGTTCTTGGATTTTTGGTGTGACTAACATATTTTCCTTCTAATCTATTTTCTATTAATATATGGCAATGCTAATTGTTTAAACAGATCACCAACTTTCATCTTATAAAGTGCCTTAAAAAAATCTGCTGAATCTTGATTATCTGGTTTTGTAATCACAAAACTATTTTGAGAATCTACTTGATTTAAACCAACATAAGCTGTTTTTTTCGTTTGAAAATCAGTCATCTCAGAATGGAAAATTGTAAATACTTGACTCACTGGCAACTCTAATTGGCGCTGTGATAGTACGCTTGTTACTGTCACATACTCTTTTGCATTAACTGTAGGTTTCCCCCATTCCGTCAACGTGTTATCAACACTAGCAAACAGCTGTGTGATTTGTCGACGAATATGACGAGATTGCTTGAGATCAGCTGTTAGAATTGGTAACACAAGTTTTGTTGCTGCTGTGTAAGCTAAGGGGTACATGTCGGCTAGTTCAGAGAAATCTGCCCCACTCGCATCAGCAAATACTAGCGCATCTAATAACGTCAATAAACGCCAAAGGCTCTCATCGTCTAACTCGCCATTTTCAACCGTTAATTCTGACTGTACGCCCGCTAAATAGGATACTGCCGTTTCAGTAGTTAAAACGCCTTGCTTTTTAAGTTCACGATATGTAATTGTATGAACAACAGTACGGTGCATACGCGTTGCAATTTGAATTAATTGTTGATCAAGTGTGTCATCTTGAAAAGTTAGCGCAAAAAATATTTGCGGTATCACACCATTTAAAGTGAGTAACATTTTCAATAACTCATTACCAAATAAAAATCAGATTGTGTGCCTTCTGCTAATTCTATTAATAATCTGTCACCTAATATTTCTTGGCTCACACGATCAATATGTAACTCGTCTGTTTTTCACCGGACACACGTGTCATGACTTTCCCTGGATATATTTCATTCACTGCATTTAATAATGTTTCAATTTTAGGACTCATCTTCTCATCTCCATTAATATTTCAGTGGCTCTGGCTGCATCTACTTGTGGCAACGAAGTTAATTTTGACACTAGTATTGGCACTTCTTGTGGCAACGCACCTACCTGTACAGCCAGTGCTCGATATTGCATTCGCATATGACCTCGTTGTATACCGCCGTCTGCAATGGCTTTTAAAGCCGCAAGATTCTGTGCTAACCCAACGGCTAAAATAATACCGCGTAATTCATCTGCTGATTTTGTATGAATAATGTCAAGTACGTTTTTTGCCTGATTCATGGCTGTTATCACGCCACCGACTGTACCCACTGATATTGGCAGCGTCAATTCACCATGTAATTGTTCATCGACAATTGTCCAATGTGTTAGTGATCGATAATGCCCATCTTGACTAGCATAAGCATGTCCACTGGCCTCTACAGCACGCCAATCATTGCCAGTTGCCAATACAACGGCACCTATTCCGTTAAATAATCCTTTATTCTCAGTCACCGCACGATATGAATCATTCTTAGAAAATCGATTCAATGCCACAATTTTTTCAGCTATGTCTCGACCACCTATTGCTTCGAAAGTAACATTCCCGATGACTGTTACCAATTGTGCCATCGCATAATTAGTGAGAATTGCGCCTAGAATATGTTTGTCAAATTCTGAAAACAAACTGACTTCTGCTTCTAGTATTGTATTAACAATGTTTGCACCCATAGCATCTTTTGTATCAATTTTGAAATCAACACTCATTTCATCATCAGAAATTTGGCGTGTGTTAACTGTCACTAAACCACCACCACGCTTATAAATAGAGGGTTTCGCACGTTTAGCTATGTCGAATATTTCTTCTTGATGTGTTGTCACAAACTGATGAAGTGTATGAAAATTAACACCATAAAATAATATTTGCCCAATCATTGCCGTACGTTCTGGTAGCTTGACAGCAACACCACCACCACTATTTAAAAGTTTAGCCCCATTATTTGCTGCTGCAATGACACTTGGTTCTTCGATTGCCATAGGTACATTAACTAGATGTGTATCAATGATAATATCTTTTAACAAACCCATAGGCACACGAAAATCACTCATATAATTTTCAACAATTTGTGCGTTATTGTCACTTTGATTAGCTTGTAACTCTGCTTTCACATGCTCATTTAAATTCAAAAAAGCCAAACGTTCATTCGGCGTCAATTCATAATATTTTTTAGCCATTATTTTTTATTGTTTCGGCAATTAAGCCTTCACGTACGCCACTTTCTGAAAAAATCACTCTTGGTGCATTAATAGTATACATCAAATTCAATAATGGTAACAAACCGCTAACAATAATATCAGCCCTTGCGATTTCCAGACCCGCAATATGCTCCCGTTGAGATCTTGTCATGTATCGAATTTCTTCAAAAATGGTTGTTACTTGCTCAACTGTCATACTAAATCCATGAAAATTATTCACCGACATGGTACCTAGGGCAATGCGCCCCATACGGGCTAACGAACGATTGGCTCCGCCTAATAAAATTACCGGTTTCTGCTGATTGTTAGATAACCACGGCAATGTTTTATATTGTTTTAAGATGCTATCACAAGCTAATTGAATGTCAGACTGATTAATATCATTTGCTAAATTAAATTGTTCCGACAAAGAAACTGCACCAAAAGGCAAACTCACATCAGCTATATTTTTACCATCTGTCACAGCAATTATTTCTACTGATGCGCCTCCGGTATCTAATATAACAGCTTCATCAACTGTTAAGGTAGACATCACGCCCAGATAATCATAATGCGCCTCCTCTTCGCCAGTTAACACTTGAAATTCAATACCCGTTTCCAATTTTACACGTGCCAAAAATTCGGCCTGATTCACAGCCATTCTGACCGCGGCCGTTGTAATTGCTCGCACTTCTGGTTTAAAGCTAGCATACTTCGTTTGAAAATATTTCAATGCCGAAATTGTGCGAGCAATAGGTAATTCTTTTAAAATGAGATCATGTCCCATATTTTGCGCAATACGTGTATCCTGTTTTTCACGGATTAATTCCGTGTATGTGCCGTCATCATGTAGTTCTTCAACTACCATACGAGCTGAATTACTCCCAAGATCGACAATTGCTAAATAGCTCATATTGGCATCCTAGATCTTATTTATTACTTACTAGTATATCAAAAAAGACGTCAACACGGGGATTTAAACATGTTACAATATGATTATGAAAATAATTTATATTGGCCTCGGCATCATTAGCTTTGCAATTGGCACCATTGCAATTTGGATCCCAGGTTTACCGACCACAGGTTTTTATGTTTTAACTGCCATTTTATGGTCCAAATCTTCACCACGTTTGGAAACTTGGTTGCACAATAACCGTTACTATATTAAGTATGTCGATGAAGCTGTTTTTGGCCGTAAATTACCCTTAAAGGGTCGCATTATTATTTATCTCATTACTGCTTCGATGATGGCTATCCCATTTTTTACTACTGATATGTTATGGTTAAAATTTGTTCTGCCACTTACCTCACTCACACAAATAACTTCTATGGAAAGTTATTACCGTGGTTACTTGTGGCGCAAGGGGATTCCTTTTACACAAAACATGAAACGAGCGTACTCAGAAAAATGAGTACGCTCGCTTTTTCAATATTTATAATGACATGTCGTGATTTTCTACGAAATGTGCACCTATTAACCTACTAGCAGCAAATATTAACAAACCAACTAGTATACTTGACACTGTCACGTCACTCAACCAATGTGCACCTATTCTCACACGACTCATAGCCGTCAAAATACCCATTGCTAAGCCAAAAATGACCATTTTTCGTTGCATAGATATATTATCACGTGGTACAAAAAAAGCTAAATATAAGAATAACCAACCTGACATCGTATGACCTGAAGGAAAAGAGTTATGCCCATTTATACCATTCATATGATACCAAGGTGTAAACTCGCTCATTGTTTGCCCTGAAACTGTTGTCATTTCATAAGGTCTAAACCGACCCCACAAGGTCTTCATATCCCCTATCATTGTTTGCGCAATAAAGACTACTGCAATACCAACTACTGCAACAATGATAAGATATTTCAGATCGACATCTGATTTTTTATTTAACCAATTAGCAAATAACCACGATAAAATAAGCCATGAGATAATTGCGAGTGACCAACGTAATATTTCCGGATAATTTTGAACAGCTGCTGTATTATTTGCTACGCCCATGGGAACACCATGAGCTATATTATTTAACATTGAAAATGTATAACTTAACGCATCTTGTAACAATGCTAGTAGTTGGTTTAATGCTAGTAGCAGCATGCCCCCAGTCATAATGTATTTAATCAAATGTTCATTCAATCGACGCCAAATATACCAGGCAATAACTTCTGCCGATACAAACGTCACAACTTGTGCACCCTGATCAGCGTAATTCTGAAAAATATTACCAAAAATTGAATTTTGATTCATGACTGCTTGCGTAACATTTCTATCAAAAAATGTTGCAATCACTAATGACAGTATTCCTATTCCTAATAAGGTTAGGACAACTTGTTTTTCACGATCAGTTGTCCTAAAATCATTGTTCTCATTTTCAATCCCAATGTTATATTTTTTTTGGCGAACCTCGTTGTTTGTTAATTGCATAATCACTGCACCATTTCCCTTCCAATAATACCATTTTATCGATAAAATATTTAAATTGTGTCAATATGTTATCTAGATCACGTAAAAAAATCGATTACCTTGTAATCGATTTTTTAATCTATCAAAACTTATTTTTGTGAATCTAGTGTCTCATTAATTGTATTCAAATTTGTTTCGGCTACGCCATAAGATAGCGGTGGCACTGTACTACCAAATTGTGTGCCTGTCTTTTTTTCAGGCAAGGATAACGACTGACGTAATTTATTTGTTACACGCTGCTTTTCTGACTCTGGTACCATTTGATAACTGACACCATCATACATATCACCGACACCATGTAAGTAGTCAGAAACTTGATTTTTTGTGGCAGGCATATACTTCTTTACAGCATTCAACATTTCATTATAGTTCATATCTGTCTCAACATTTTTTGAGATAGAAGCCATAAACTTTGAATTGAACAACGTTGAAGGGCTAGCAGACTTTTTTAGCATCGCTTTCAAGACTAATCTTTGACGTAACTGTCGACCATAATCACCCTGTGGATCATCATATCGCATACGTGAAAATGACAATGCTGCATTACCATTCATAGTTGCAAAGGATTTGAAATTTTTGCCATCTTTTGCATATTGAAATTGTTCCTGTCCCTTAACAAATTTATAAGTTTCCGGCGTTGTGTCCGCTTCCGGTGTATAGGTGAAAGTCAATGGTGATGCGACTTTTACCCCACCTACTTGATCTATCATTTTTTCTAATCCACCCATATTAGCTAAAACGTAAAAATCAATTGGCACATTAAGATAATTCTGCAGCGTCATCATTGCTGATCCCACACCAGCAATCGGAAAAGCAGCATTTAACTTTTGCGGAAACGTATTCTCTGCACCAGAAATAGCCATCATGATATCGCGTGGTATGGACATCATCGTTGTTGTTTTAGTTTTCGGGTTAATAGTGACTATCATCATCGAATCTGTTAGTCCAGTGCGATCTCGTTGCAATGCACCAGTATCCGTCCCTAAAACCAGAACTGAAAACGGCTTGCCATCTTTCATAACTTGTTTAACATCACGTGCTTTAGTAATATTTGCGCTTCGTTGCATGCTATCCACTGATTTATGAATATTATGCAACGCTCTTGCAAATACAATGCCACCAACAACAAAAATTATAAGAATAATCATCAGTATCCAACGCCAAATTTTCTTGCGTTTACGTGGTGGCTTCGGTGGTTTTGGACCTCGTGATGGTTCTTTATTTCTATCATTTTGTTCACGTCGCGCAGCGCGACTAAAATTTTGATTATCCATAGTTCCCCCAGTCAATAATAAGTATTATACCATTAAAAATTGAGTGGTTCGCCACATATTAACAAAAATTTATCACATCTCAACAAATTATTGTCTACCTGTTATTTTTTCAAAAGTCGATAAATTTTATACTTAATTGGTTGAACAGGCAATACAAAACTACCCACTAGTTGCCGTGCTTCGCCATCAAAAGCTGTTTTAAAGCCTAACACCCCATCTGATCCATCAAATCTACCAGATATACCGTAAAAATTATACTTTTTTATGCCATTAGCAACTGCTCTTTGAATTAATTTATCCTGAATTTGATAAGGACCATAATAGTCTTTATATGCTTCATAAGTGCCAGAATACAAATATGTCATCTCTTGTGGTTGCTGAATAAATAATGCCCCAGCCACTACAACCAATGATTTACCAGCCGCCTGCATTTGCTGAGTTGCCTTTTCAACGCGTTTGATATGATGCTGCTTCTGATCATCAAACTCGTTATATTGCCTTTTAAATTTATCTTGAGTTGGATACTTATCAATTTTCATCTGTAATTTATCTAACTTTTGATTTAAAATAATAATTTTTTGATTTTCCTCAGCAATATAGGTTTCAAAGTTCAATTCTGCAAAAATAAATGTTGCATCATCAGCGTATGTATCATAAACCATTTCATAAAAAGATAGATCTTTGTCATGATATTGTAGCCGATCAGCCGTTTTCTGCGTTAATAATTTAAATTCTGGTAAATCTTCACGTGATAATTCACGTAGTTTAATGCCAAATTGTTGATTTTTTTGAGATAATACTGCACATTTTTACCATAAGACTTGCTAATTGTCTTACTGTCAGACAAATGAGACAAGTCTTTAACATATTCCCAAGTCGGTGAGCCAGTTGTCGACATACCAAATTCAAATGGTTGATGTTCAAAACCTCGTTGAGACATTAATTTTAAAAACGTGTCGTTTGGCGTTTCAATTAAATTGCCTTTATTATCAGTCTTTGCATATGTGACATTAGGCTCCCATTGTATATAGAGTATGCCAATTTTTTTGCAAACTGACGTGCTTCACGGACAAAGAAAACCAATAAACTTGTATCATTAAAATCTAATAATGGCCCACGATCAAATAAAAAACTGATCCAAACCGTGTTGATTCAGTCATTACCAATGCGGCAGCAACTACTCGACCATCGTTTTTGACACCTAATAAACGTGGTTTATGGCCACGTTGGATAAGCAATTTGTATTGTGCAATTGATTGTGTATATGTTCCTAAAGGGTGCTGACTCTCAAACTCAGTATATTCATTTGGTGATAATTCAGTAAAATCTAACGTCATAACATTATTATCCTCTATTACTATTATACAAAATAAAAACGCCTTGCGGGCGTTTGAGAGATTATTAGTATTGTCCGACGTTTGATTCAGCAACAATTGTGTCGCCAACGATACCAAATCCTACAGAAGTTGCGCGTGCGTTAGCAACCCACATCCGGTGACCAGGTGTACCAGTAGTTATCATGTTAGTTTCGTTATACCATGCATCAATAACTTTCCCAATTTCCCACTGAGATGCAACTACTTCACCATTAGTAGCAAAATGATTAGTTGGTAAACCACCATTGGCTACAGCATTTTGGGCACGTGATTGGGCACGCGCTGACAAACCAGCATCCAATGATACAGGTGCTAATCCTAATGAAGCGCGCTTTGCGTTCAAAGAGTTCACCAATGTCTGTGCAGCTGAATCTGCTGCTGGTGCAACAGGTG
>AEMJ01000619.1 GCA_000166735.2 Leuconostoc inhae KCTC 3774
GGCCAGCGTTTTTTGAGTAAAAAATACCAGAACTATTGACTAGTTCAGAACAAAAAGCACTGAGTAATAAAACAAAAGTATAATCATGATATTGATTGGTCTTTGTTTGGTATCGTGTCTTTTTTACTGTTAAAGCATTTGTTGTTGTGGCGTTGTTAATAATTGTATATGGTTACTATCTTTTTCAGACACGTCGTAAATTGCTTCATAAGATACAAAACGTTATAATATGATGTCTTTTCAGATATCGAGTTGCTTCAATCAAATATTAAGCAATTATCTGATTTGCAGCATCAACTCGTAGCGATAGATACAGATATTTTGGAATAAAAAATAAAATCAGAGCACAATTGTTACCAATTGCTGATCATTTTCAAGTACAGTTAAGCGATGATGAATATGAGGCTGTGATTATAGAATTGTTTCATATTAATGATCAGCAACATATAAAGGCTAGAAAATATGTTGTCATGCTTGCG
>AEMJ01000618.1 GCA_000166735.2 Leuconostoc inhae KCTC 3774
TCCTTGCAATCTACCAACGCATAACCTGACAGAAACCAATCAGCCATTTGCTAATATAACAACTTTTATAATTGTAATATCAAATCTTTTTGAACAGTGGTTTCATGATTATCGGAGCTACTATTGTTGAAACGATGACAGCAACAATAAACTCTGCTGAAGTATAATCATCAATAATATGTGATGATATACCTATTTGAATAATCACAAGGGCCATCTCACCTCTAGAAATCATGCCTGCCCCAATTGCACTTGAAACTCTGGTATCTAGACCAGAAATTTTTGCTCCCCATAACGAGCCAACAAATTTTTGTGACAATAGCTAAAATACTAAAAATTATAATAGCTGTTATCTTATCTCCCAGCCCCTGGATTACGATTTCAATACCGATGGACCCGAAAAATACAGGGTAAAAGAAAGAATTACCCATTTTCGTACTGATAACACCAATTTTATCAGAAAAATTATACTTCCTGAGTAGTATGCCTAACGCAAAAGCGAGTAATGGTAAAA
>AEMJ01000617.1 GCA_000166735.2 Leuconostoc inhae KCTC 3774
AGTGCATTAACACCAGCAGTTGTTTTATAAATTGGTGTCAAAATTTGTAAATCATCTTGGGTATATCCTTTTTTTATAGCTGCTTGGACCACCTGCTTAATTGCAGAATCAGTTTGATCATGCGATACCATAAACGTGGATCTATCAGATTGATTTTGCATAAAATCTTTTGGTAACTGACCATTTTTAATATGTTGAGCTAACGTAGTAATACTACTTCCTCGACCTTGCCGATAAATGGTATCAAGCTCCACATGTGTAATTTTTTCACTACCAACCAAATCTGCTAACACATTGCCTGGTCCAACTGATGGCAATTGATCTGAATCACCAACAATAATTAACTTCATACCATTTGGCACTGCAGCAAGTAGTTTTCCTGTTAATTCAATATCTAACATTGAT
>AEMJ01000616.1 GCA_000166735.2 Leuconostoc inhae KCTC 3774
AACCAACTTGATCAAAATGATAATGCAGTTTAGTTGTAGCTGTCGTCATGCGTTTATCCCCACGCTGCTTCTGAGTTATTAACAGCGTATTTCCCTTTTTTATATTTTGTTTAAGTGCTTGTTCTAAATCGGCAATTAAGTCATCTGCATCTTCCAAACCAACTGAAAATCGGAGTAATCCAGGTGTAATGCCTGCGTTAGCTAAGGCTTGTTCATTCAATTCCGCATGACTCATTTTAGGTGGATAACTAATAATGGTTTCTACTGCACCTAGACTAACAGAGAACACCGGTATTTGTAATACTTCAACAACTGTTCTTGCATGCGCCTCAGAACCCACATCAAAACTTAGTACTGCGCCACCTGACTTAGCTTGCTTCATTTGAATAGCATACCCTTCATGACTGGTCAATCCAGGATATAAAACACGTTTTACTTTGTTATGTGCTTCAAGGTAATTAGCAATTTTTTGAGCAGACAAACTGGCATGTGTCATACGGACACCTAACGTTTTAATACCTCTTAATAATAACCAGGTATCCAACACGCCTAAGGTCGCCCCAACCGCATTTTGTATAAAGTAGATTTTATCAGCTAAATCCGAGCGGTTAACCACAACAGCACCTGCCAAAATATCAGAATGCCCAGCTAAAAATTTTGTTGCCGAATGGAT
>AEMJ01000615.1 GCA_000166735.2 Leuconostoc inhae KCTC 3774
GTCAACGTTACCCAGTTTAACATTATATAAAAATTATAAAGATTATCAGGTACTCGATGAAGCCGACACGATTGCCAAGTATGACAAGATTTTACGTGATAAAGGCGTTAATGCAGTCGTAGTTGTTGGTCACACAGGTGTTCAGAGTAAAGACAAGACAACTAGTGGCCCGACAGTCGATATTTTACAAAAGCTCAATAAAATTGATCCAAATAATAATGTTGGGTTATATATCGCTGCACATTCACATCAATATGCCAATGCTCAAGTTGGGAATACACATGTCGTGCAAGCTGTCTATACAGGCAAAGCGTACGATAATAGTTGGGCTTATGTCAGTTCTAAAACTGGCAAATTCACTAAAGTATCAACACATGTTTAATCCAGTATTATCGAAAAAAGACGATAGTGAGACCAAAGCTGATAAAAAAGTTGTGTCAATTGTGAAAGATGCCGATAAACGTGTGAAAAGTAAGGTCAACAATGTGATTGGTTATGCGGGTAAGGCAGAAACAATTACCGGACGATTGCATAATAGCGCAAGCATGGAAAACCAAGCAGGCGAGATGGTTGCTGATGCGCAGTTATTTGAGGCACAAAAGGCTGGTTTGAAGCCTGATTTTGCCTTTTACAAACACTGGTGGTGTCAGATCAGACTTGGTTGTTAAATCTAATAAAGCGATTACGTGGGGATCGGCAATAGCGGTACAA
>AEMJ01000614.1 GCA_000166735.2 Leuconostoc inhae KCTC 3774
ATCGTAAACCGCCATTAAGTGTCTATTTTCAGGATATCGATCAGCTGAAGGTTTTGAAGGGAATTTCATGATGAAAAATATGGGAACACCCTATTTACTTATTACTGATCCACGTATTGAAGGTGGTGGATTTTATATGGGCGAGCAAGATCTTGAAACAGGAATTATTCAAACTATAAAACATGCGCTTGATCAACTGCAATTTACAAATAAAGACTTAATATTATCTGGTTTATCAATGGGAACCTATGGTGCATTTTATTACGCCTCTGATTTAAATCCACATGCAGTTATTGTTGGTAAACCATTAGTCAACATTGGCAATGTTGCTTACAATGAACATGGCATTAGACCAAACGGATTTCCAACATCACTAGACGTCTTA
>AEMJ01000613.1 GCA_000166735.2 Leuconostoc inhae KCTC 3774
TTCGGCAGTGCACTATCAAATATTAATTCTTTTCCGGTTTTTGGTTGCGTAATGACAATGTTTTAGCATGCAACATCTGCCCTTTCAGAACTACCCCAGCTAGATTTTGAGCAGAACCATAAACGGGATCACCAACCACTGGATGACCAATATATGT
>AEMJ01000612.1 GCA_000166735.2 Leuconostoc inhae KCTC 3774
GCAGGTAATGCGCTATCAAATCTTAATTCTTCCCCAGTTTTTGGTTGTGTTAATGATAAGGTTTTAGCATGCAACATTTGCCCATTTAATTTGACCCCAGCTAAATTTTGGGCAGAACCATAAACTGGATCACCAACAACTGGATGACCAATATACGTCATGTGCACACGAATTTGATGTGTCCGACCTGTTTCTAAGCGTACTTTCAATAGCGTATAACCAACATATCGTTCAATCACTTCAAAATGTGTTATTGCCTCACGGCCACCTTCTTGCACGGCCTGCTTTTTTCGATCTACTTTATGACGATTAATCGGCGCATTAATTGTGCCGGAATTTTCAACAAATTCACCACGCACTAATGCATAATAAATACGATCATTTTTATGTGCTTTAAGTTGTGCTGAAAGTCCCTGATGTGCCTGATCATTTTTTGCGACCATTAATAAACCACTGGTATCACGATCAATACG
>AEMJ01000611.1 GCA_000166735.2 Leuconostoc inhae KCTC 3774
TGTGGGATAACTATTGCCACCTGATGATTTGCCACAATAGGATTTCCTAGATATTGTACGTTATCAACTGTCCGTACTATTGCCAAATCTGAACTTGGTGAGAGATTAACATCTTCACTAATAACTGCTAAGCTGCCTTTAATTTGCTGCTGATAATACAATGCCGCATAACTTGATATCGGACCATACCCAACAAATTCAACTTTGTTTGCATGCACTTGTTTACGTGCACTTTTAACAGCCGCTATCAAAGCCGGTTCGTGATGACGATAAAAACCAGCGTCAATATCACTACTCGTCAAGTACTGCACCGCTTGTTGTGTTTCGCTGATCCAGTCAGTCATGTAATCCGTCGTCATTTTTTCAGGTTCCGAAAAAACAACACGCAAGGTCTTCGTCGTTATTTTTTCTGGCACTTGAAGATAGGTATACAAATTAGGCGCTATAGTCAAGTCATTATCTCGCAGTACACCACTTGTTTGTTGGCGAATAACAAAGTTATGAAAGACAAAATGACCATTACCAGCAGAAA
>AEMJ01000610.1 GCA_000166735.2 Leuconostoc inhae KCTC 3774
TCAACCAGTTTTCAAAACGATTAGACAATACCAATATGCATTGCAACAATTTGGTGAACAGCCGACTAATATTAAAAGTCGCACAAAAGTTTGAAGATGCACAAAATGCTATGGATCGCGATGAGGCTTGGACCACTGAGGCGCAAGTTAAATCCATTTTAACGCAATTACACATGCCTGACTTGCAAAGGCAAATTAGTGAATTATCGGGCGGA
>AEMJ01000609.1 GCA_000166735.2 Leuconostoc inhae KCTC 3774
TGAAGTGAACCCAATAACTTGGACAGAATAAAAAATCTGTTCAGAAAGTTATTGGGTTTTTCTATGTCAAAATATTCATATGAATTTAAATTAATGGTCGTTAAGGAATGGTTATCTGGTCAAAATAGTTTGATTGAATTAGTCAAAAAATATGCCATCAATAATGATCACGCGATTCGCGAATGGCGTGATGAGTATCTCGTGACTGGTTCCATTGGTTTTAAAAACCAGAAAACCTATTCAGCAGATTTTAAAATGACCGTGTTGAACTATCTTGAAACACACTCACAATCAGAGGCGGCACGCTATTTTGCGGTCTTCCCTAGTACAACAATCGCTAATTGGTTGAGAACGTATCGAAAATTCGGGTACAATGGGTTAAAACCTAAACCGAAAGGCCGGCAACCAACAATGGGACGCAAACGCATTCATCCACTCACACCCGAACAACAAGAACTCGCTGACTTAAAGCAAGAGAATTATCAACTCAAGATGAAAGTGGCGATATTAGAAAAATTAAAAGCCTTAGTGGATCAACGAACCGAGAAAAACAAACGGCAGTAACGTCACTAAGGCGGACTAAATATTTTAAAGTGGATGATTTATTAGCTCTAATTGGCTTGAAACGCAGTA
>AEMJ01000608.1 GCA_000166735.2 Leuconostoc inhae KCTC 3774
CAGACGTTGCTTTTTATCGTAGCTAAAATCGACATTTTCAATGACTAACTTTTTTGTGTGATGTAATCCTTTTTTACCGGTATTTTCAGTTGCTCAATCGCTGCCTTGTTCTCATCTACAACAACCTGTTTGACGTCGGCCACGTTTGCTAATGACGCGATATCAACATGTGCACGACGTAGTAATTTAACATATAAAGGCTCATCTAACCCATTCTCTGGCAAGATACCCGATTGGATCATTTCTGTTGGCGTGCCATTAGCTACAATTCGACCATCTGCCATAACAATAACACGATCAACATGTGCACTAAGTACTTCTTCAATGCGATGTTCAATGATAACCACTGTCAAATCACGTTCCGTTTGTAATTTGTCTATCATTTCCATCGCAACCACACCAGCAGCTGGATCTAAACTAGCCAAAGGTTCATCAAATAACAATAATTTACCATCATCTACCAAAACACCAGCCATCGCTGTGCGTTGCTTTTGACCACCGGAAAGGGCTTGTGGTGCCAAATTTAACCGTTCTCCCAAACCAAATCGGTTAGCCCACTTACTGACCTCTGCTTTAATATGAGATACTGATTGATTATCATTTTCAAGTGCAAACGCAATATCTTCTGCCACTGTCAATCCGACAAACTGAGCATCAGAATCTT
>AEMJ01000607.1 GCA_000166735.2 Leuconostoc inhae KCTC 3774
ACATCTAAAGTAATAATATCTAAAGATCTTGTTAGTCTCAACAAGAAAAACCAATGAACAATACTAACAATAGAAAGGCAACCGCAAAAATAATGAGCGCTAATTGTCCTGGTTCCATAAAATCCTCCTAATATTTAAACAGAAATTATTAAATTATATGAAAAAACAAACGAGTTTCATATAATCTAATTATAACAAAAAAGTTACTCAACGAGTAACTTTTTGATTAATGTGCATAATCAGTTGCACGTGTTTCACGAACGACTGTAATTTTCACATGACCCGGATATTCAAGTTTCTCTTCGACATCCGTTTTAATATCATGTGCCAAAACTGTTGCTTGTAAATCTGTTAATTTTGTTGGTTCAACAATAACACGTACTTCACGACCAGCTTGAATAGCAAATGATGTCTCAACGCCTTCGTATTGATTTGCAATTGCTTCCAAATCCTTCAAGCGTTGCACATAATTTTCAAGTGATTCGCTACGTGCCCCTGGTCTTGCTGCACTAATTGCATCAGCAGCAGCTACCAATTCTGAAATTGGTGAGGTTGTCTCAACATCCCCATGATGTGATGCAATAGCATTGATAACTACCGGTTTTTCGTTAAACTTCTCGGCTAATCGAACACCCAGCTCTACGTGAGAACCCTCTACTTCAGCGTCAACTGCCTTACCGATATCGTGTATTAATCCAGCGCGCTTCGCAAGCGCGACATCCATTTTAAGCTCTGCTGCCATCATTCCCGCAAGTTTTGCGACCTCGATTGAATGTTGTAGCACATTTTGACCATATGAAGTTCTATAATTCATTCGGCCGATCATTTTAATCAAATCTGGATGAAGACCACGCAATCCTAATTCAAAGACTGCTGCTTCCCCCTTTTCACGTATTGTTTCATCAATCTGTCGACGTGCTTTTTCAACCATTTCCTCTATTCGAGAAGGGTTAATACGACCATCTGCTACTAAGGCATCTAATGCCATTTTAGCGATTTCGCGTCGAACAGGATCAAATCCACTCAAAACGACTGATTCAGGTGTGTCATCAATAATCAGATCTATACCTGTCAATGATTCCAATGTACGAATATTTCGACCTTCGCGGCCAATAATGCGACCCTTCATGTCTTCGCTTGGTAAATGAACAACAGATACAGTAATATCTGCTACTGCATCTGCCGCCGAACGTTGAATTGCTTGCACAATAATGTTTCGTGCCCGTTTTTCAGCTTCACTAGTTGCATCTTCTTCAGCTTCTTTAACTAGCGCAGCACGTTGACGTACCAAACTTTGTTTCGTTTTGCTTAAAATTTGTTCTTTGGCATCAGTAGGCGTTAGTTGGGCAATTTCTTCCAATTTGTCCTTCTGATCCGTTACCAAATCATCTGCTAATTTTTGTTTTTGATTAGCATCATCCAACCGAAGTTGTACTTGGTTTTCTTTTTGAATCAATTGTACATCACGTTGATTCAAGGCCGCATCCTTTTTGTCGAGGTTCAAGACGCGGTCTTCAAGCCGTTGTTCCTGTTGCTGCAACTGTTTCTGACGATCCTTGAAATCAATGTCCACCTGATTACGGTAATCTTGGGCCAATTCTTTCGCGTCAGTTTTTGCTGCACGTGTTAAACTTTTAGCTTCATTGTTTGCTTGTTCAAGAATGTTATCTGCAATTTGTTTCGTTGTGGTGATTTGCTTTTTGTCCTGTGACAAATGTAAATAATAACCAACACCGACACCAATTACAATTGCGAAGAGCGCCGAAATGAGTGTCACTACCATGAGCTTCTTTCCTTTCAGCTTGTGAAATTTTAATACTTCACATATATTAAGTATATCTATAAAATGAGTTGAGGTCAAACAAAAAAAGCCGTTTGGCTCTTAATGTTTTAAACGTCTACCCAACTCACGCTCTTGATCACGCTTTTTGATATCTTCACGTTTATCATATTTCTTTTTTCCACGTCCTACACCAATTAATATTTTAGCAAAACCATGTTTCAAATAAACTTTTAATGGCACAATTGTTACTCCTGGTTCGATTGCAGCCTTGTTAAGCGAGACAATTTCACGTTTATGCAATAATAGCTGCCGTGGACGTAGCGGATCAACATTGAACTGGTTACCTTGTGTATAAGCTGCTATATTAACATTGGTCAGTATCGCATTGCCATTATGAATTGTAATAAAACCGTCACCAATCGTTATTTGGCCAGCACGTACAGATTTTATTTCTGTTCCTGTAAGGGATATACCAGCCTCAAAAGTTTCCTCAATCGCATAATTAAAACGTGCTTTTCGATTTTGAGCCAAATAATTACCAACATTTTTGTTTGTTTTGGCCATAATTTCCAACCTCCATGACTGAATTCAGCGTGACATTATTATTCGCATGATGTCATCAATACTTCGCTAAATGTCAATTAACACCTTGCCTTAAAAATTACGCTTCGAGTCACGTTTTTGACCCTGTTTAGCATCTAATGGACCACGTCTTTGTTTTGGTCCTTCTGATTTACCACGACGCTCATTTTTTCGTCGTTCATCACGATTACGTCCAACGCCAAATTTACCGTTTGACTTTGAGGCAACGCGAATTTCTGTTGTTGGTGCACTATCTGTGTCAATCAAGATAAAATCGACGGTTCTCTCTTCTTTGTTAACACGTAATACCTTAACTCGCACTTTTTGACCAATTTGGAAAATGCGATGTTTTGATCGCCCAATCAATGCAGCATGTGACTCATCATATTCATAATGATCATCAGTTAAATTAGAAATATGGACTAACCCTTCAACCGTATTTTCTAAACTAATGAATAGCCCAAATTTCAAGGCAGAATTAACAACCCCATTAAACTCCAAGCCAACTTTATCCAACATGTATTCAGCCTTTTTCAAAGCATCAACATCACGTTCAGTATCAACTGCACGACGTTCTTTTGTACTAGTATCCTCACCAATTTTTACTAATTTATCAGCATATTTTGCTTGTGATTCAGCACCATAACCATGCTTTTCATACCACTTAATTAAACGATGAACAGTTAGATCAGGATAACGACGAATTGGTGATGTGAAATGTGTATAATATTGCGCGCCTAGTCCAAAATGTCCAACAGGGTCCGAAGAATATTTAGCTTGTTTCATAGCACGAAGCATCATTGTTGAAATCATTTGCTCGGCAGGGTCACCAGCAACATCAGCCATCAATTTTTGCAACATACTTGGTGTCACTTTACTTGGATCACCATAAACTGGATGGCCTAACGCTTTTGAAAATTCAAAGAAAGACTTGGCACGCTCTTCATCTGGTGTTTCGTGAATACGATACAAAAATGGTACTTCTAATTTATCAAAATGTTCAGCAACCGTTTCATTAGCAGCTAACATAAAGGATTCAATCATGCGCTCTGCAGTCCCACGTTCACGCAACTTAATATCAATCGCTTTACCATCTTCATCAACAATAATTTGAGCTTCAGGTGCATCAAATTCTATCGCACCCCGTTCTTTGCGCATTTTGTACAAAATGTCATGAAGTTCACCCATGACTTTAAACATTGGTGTTAACTGTGCATATTCTTCTTGCACAAAGATATCACCTTCTAAAATTTTATTAACTGCATCATATGTCATCCGTGCATGCGATTTCATTACTGATGTGTGCAAGCGATGATTCACTATACGGCCTTGCGGATCAATTTCCATCTCAGCAGACATTGCCAAACGGACAACGTTTGGATTTAACGATGCAATACCATTTGAAATATTACGTGGCAACATTGGTATAACCCTATCTGTTAAATAAACAGAAGTCCCACGTGTATATGCTTCATTATCAATAGTTGAACCTTCAGTCACATAATGTGATACATCTGCAATATGCACACCTAAATGATAATTACCATTATCTAACTTCCAAGCAACCACTGCATCATCAATATCTTTTGTATCGGCTCCATCAATAGTCACAAGTGTTTGTTCAGTGATATCTTCACGTCCCGCCCACTCAGATTCTGGCACTTCTACTGGGATTTTTGCAGCATCATCCAAAACTTCTTTGGGAAAGTCACTTGGCACTTTTTTGGCATAAACAATTTGTAAAATGTCCATTCCTGGTTCATCTTTATACCCAAGCGTCTCTGTCACATGTGCAATGAGTTCACGCGGATGAATTTTGTCAGGGAATCGTGTGACTTCAGCAACCACAACTTGTCCATCATTTGGCATCAAACCATTCGAATTAATTAATACTTTAAAATTCATGGCTTTTTTGTCATTAATTCTAAGTTCACCTATCATCCCTTTGGCTTCAGAACCCATTGAGAACGTGCCAACAATACGCTCGTAGGCATGTTCAATAATTTCTTCAATTTTACCTTCAGGCCCACGATCAGGAGATGGGGATGGTTTGATGGTTGAAACAGATACTTTATCCCCTTGCATAGCTTGTAAAGTATTCTCGGGATTAATAAAGAAGTCAGGTAGTTCAGCATCATATTTTACAAAGCCAAAGCCCTTATCATTCGCCCGATAGTCCCCAATCGTGTGACCTGCATGATTACTATGTTTATATTGCCCATTATCATCAAGCACATCACCATCATGCACCAATGCATTCAATGCATTCACAACTTGTTGATATTGACTTGCTGAATTCATTCTTAGCCCGTCAGCCATATTTTGTGCAGTGAAATGCTGCAACTGATTGGCTTTCAAAAAGCCATTAATTTGAGATTTTAATTGTTCAATTTCCATTTATTTATTCTTTCTAAATTTTTTCAAAATAAAAAGTCAGTCTACAAAAAGAGCAAACTGACCATTGTATTTTTTAATGTGCTGATAAATACATCAACGCAAAACCAATAATAAACCACAGTCCACCTAAAATAGCAGTTGAACGGCGCATAACAGCTTCAAATCCACGTGACTTACGTTCCGCGAATAGATCACCAGCACCACCTGACAGTGCTGATAATGCATCTTGTTGTTTACTTGGTTGCATCATAACTGTCACGATGAGCAAAAAGCCCACGACAATCAAAGCAACAGTGAGTGTTTGTTCCACAGTTATATCCTCTACTCTAAATCGTTAAGTCCTATTATAGCAAAAAACCATATCTTTTGCACAATAGGCTTTTTATTCTAAAGACACCTCATAACACATACCTGTTGAATGTCTTATTTACTGTGACGTCATGTCCAATTTTTCTACTAATTTCCAGATGCTAAACTAAACATTAAAATACCACCAGCAATAGCCACATTCAAACTCTCAGCTTGACCTTGGATTGGAATATATAAATTAGCTGTTGTTTTGGCAGCTAATTCATCTGACATTCCTTGCCCCTCATTACCAACAATTAGAGCAAATTGTGTACTAGATTCAATTTCACGGTATGAGCGTGCCGACTCGTTAAGTTGCGAACCATAAACTGACAAATTATTAGCAGTTAAAGCGTCTGTCCATTCAACCAAATCACCAGTCAAAACTTCTAAATGAAATTGTGATCCTTGCATCGCACGGACAACTTTTGGAGAGTAAGCATCGGCTGTTCCTTCACCAAATACAACACCTTTGAAACCTGCGGCATCTGCTGTACGTACTAAAGTACCAACATTTCCAGGATCTTGAATTTTATCAAGCAACAACCAAGCGCCATCATGCACGTAACTTGGGTCGAATGTTTTATCTGGTAATGAAATTTCTGCAAAAATTCCCTGTGGGGTATTCGTACCTGCAATATGTTTAGCGACTTCCTCACTAATTTCAAAAGCTGGGACACCATGTGGTACATCAGGTAAATGTGTTTGCATCTGTTCTTCTGTAGCCATGACAGCGTGAAACTTAGCATTTGCCTTAACTGCTTCCTCAACTAAATGCCAACCATCTAACAAATACGTACGGTTTTCTTGACGTCCTTTTTTAGTTGCCAATTTGGCCCAAGCTTTTACACGATTATTTTGATTTGATAAAATACGATCCATTTTTTAATTCTTCCTGTCCTGTTATTAGAACTGACAAAAGTACGTCAAACACTTTGACGTACTTAACCATTAACGTTTTTGTTTTCCAGCGTTACGCTGTTTCTTATTTTTGGTCTCACTAGATTGCACTATTTTCTGCTCACCATCAGTAGATGTCACTGTACTCTTCGTTTTTGAGCTCTCTTGCATTAAATCATCAGCCGTCTTTTTAATTTTGAATTCACGTACAACACGTTTTTCAAGACCTGGTCGCTGGTAATGTTGTATCAGTGTTTGAATAAGCGCAAACAATCCACCGACTACAAAATACAAACCAATTGCGCCACTGGCAATCATAGCAAAAACAAAAATCATTATTGGGCTAATAAACATCATCATTGCCGATGTTTTCTTTTGCTCTTCTGGCATATGCTGCATAGCTAACCATGCTTGAATCAGGTAAATAACACCAGCTGCAATAGCAAAAACAATTTGTGGTTTACCTAGGTTAAACCCTAAAAATTCAGCACCTTTCAGTGCTGGTGCATGTAAAATGGCTGAGTAAAGGCCAGAAAAAATAGGTAACTGCATAGCCATGGTTAAAAACGAAATACCACCAATAACGCTGACATCATTTTCCCGGTATAATGACATCATTGCCATACTAGCTTGCTGCTGTTCTTGTGTTGTCCCTGCTTTACGTGTCAACGCCTGTAATTTGTCAATTTCAGGTTTTAGCGTTTGCATTTTAATTTGGTTAATTGTGGTGTTAACCTGTTGATTCAAAAAGAAAGGTAACAGTATCAGACGTAAAATAGCCGTGATGATAATGATTGCCCAACCAATACCATTTACGCCACCAATGATATGTGCGATATCAGTCATACCATTAGCTAAAGGATGTCCAATCCAACGATACATTTTACTATGCTCGTCATAGCCACCAGTAATTAAAATAATGTCTAATATTACAAAAGCTGCTGTTAGAACCCGCTTTAATTGTTTCATAAGTTTGTTTTTTCTCCTGGTTATTACAGAAGTCCATTATACCAAGATTTCTTACTTAATAGCAAAATTATTCGATTCAAACGGCGCAACTGCATGTTTTAGTACTTTATCGACACGACTGTAATAGCCCGGTCCTTGATTAATGGCTTCAATGAAAGCCTTAACATTGGTTTCTTGTCCCTGTACTCTCATTTCAACAGAGCCGTTAGAATTATTACAAACCCACCCGACGAGGTGATATTTGTTTGCCGTTTGTTGTGCAAACCAACGAAAACCAACACCTTGCACAATACCATAGACATCAATTCGATAACTTTGTATCATTTGATTTTCCTTTATAGAGTGGCAAACGTATTGTAAAAGCTGATCCCGACCCCAGTGCACTCTCTATCGTAATTTCACCACCGTAGGCCTCAACAAGACGTTGCGCAATACTCAAGCCTAAACCATTACCACCCTTTGCGCGCGAACGTGCCTTATCCACACGATAGAAGCGATCAAACACACGCATCGCTTCTTCACTAGACAATCCTTCACCAAAATCTTGAATACCGATTTCGACGCGATTAGTCGTCTGTGACAGTGCAAAATGAATTTCTTTTCGGTCTAATGAATACTTCACCGCATTATCAGCTAGAATGATTAATATTTGTTCCATATGATCTTGACGTACCTTAACATTTGCATCTTGCATCAAATCATCATCAAACGTAAATATGAAATCCGGGTGTATCATCTTAAAATTATCAAAGACCCTGTGAACTAAACCACCAACCTCTGTAATGTCTTTAACATTTTCAATTGGAATTTGTTCTGCCCGGGTTAAATTAAGCATTTCATTAATTAAATTTTCCATACGTTGCATTTCAGAT
>AEMJ01000606.1 GCA_000166735.2 Leuconostoc inhae KCTC 3774
CAAGATTTACCAGCAGTAAACTGATCTTGTTGATCGCTGGTTGCAATTAGCTACGTTTATTCATGAACATTATTCGGATGTCGCTGTTACTGTTGATCTTGCTGCAGCTTCACCACAACCTTACTATACAGGAACAATTATACGTGGATTTGTACCGAGTTTGGGGCGTTATCTCTTCAGTGGTGGTCGGTATGATCGCTTATTGGAAAGTTTTCAAACAGAAAGTTTACCAGCAGTAGGAATGGGCCTCAATATTGATGCAATTATGGCTGAATGGCAACGTGAGGCGGTAGATGGTAATCCTAATGAACCAATTGTTGTTGTGCTGGCCAAAGGTCGCGTTGAAAAAGATACACGACCGTTATTAAAAGCAGCTGGAATTGACACGACGCCC
>AEMJ01000605.1 GCA_000166735.2 Leuconostoc inhae KCTC 3774
TTAATATTTTTTGCTCATACCCTTAATACTTGGGCCAAAAGCGACGTTTTCAAAAACAGTCATATTTGGAAATAAACCATAATCTTGAAAAACAGTATTCATATGTCTTTTTTCAACAGGCACATCGTTAATGATATTTCCCTCGAAAAAAATATCGCCGTGCGTAACCCGCAACTGACCTGAAATAAGATTTAAAAATTGTTGTTTTTTCCAGACCCCGAAGGTCCCAGCAATGTATAAAATTTCCCTGCCTCTAACTCAAGATCAATATTTTTTAAAACCTCGTCATCACCGTACGATAGTCC
>AEMJ01000604.1 GCA_000166735.2 Leuconostoc inhae KCTC 3774
GTATGTGGATGCATTTTCATACCCGCAGGTTTATTTACAACAACAAAATCTTCTGATTCAAAAACGATTCCAACACGTTGCATACCATTTGGCGGATAATGTGATTCACTCGTTCGAAAATCTTCCTGATCAAACCGTAAAGTTAATTTATCGTTGACTTGCAGTTCATAACTAGTGGGTACTTCGTTACCATTGACTAAATAGTTTTTTTAATTCGTAACGCACCGCGGATCCGTTGTGGTAACAACCACATTTTCAATGTTTGTTTAACAGACTGCCCCGCGTTTTGGTTAGTTATTGTAAATTGATGGACCCAAGTCGTTGCCATAACTGATGCTCCTTAAATGACATACCATTTTCACTTTTTTGACTGTGCATTTTTATCAGACACACTCACAAGTTTATACTTGACTTTCCCCCCGTCAATAGAAGCATAAAGTAATTGCGTCTCATCCTCGTCAAAAAAACCAAGATTAACAACAAACTCATCTTCATACTTTTCGAAGCCTTGAAAGGCTTTTTTTATAATATGCTGCATAACTGATACAGTTTCAAGTTGATCATTAGCCGATAAAACAGCTTCATGTAATGATTCACCATCGTCAAGATGTTGTTTGATGATTGACACCTTAATGTAAGCTCGAAACCCATATAAGCGTGTTTCTTGACAATCATCCCGTTCAATTGACGTAACATAACCCTGCTTTTCCCAATAACGTAATTGCCGGGTAGACACATTTGTCATACGGGCTAATTCGCCAATTCGAAATTGAAGATTATCAAATGACGGTTTTTTAAATTTTCTAAAGTGTGTAGGGATCGATTCTGAACTCATGCGTACGCGCCTCTATGCATTATTATATTCTTGTTAACTTAGTTGTCAAATTTTTAGTTAAATAATGTTTCCCATTGTGATAATATAGGCGTAATTTTAAAACTTTCTACACGCTGTAGACTCTTCTCAGAATACGCCTGACGTACTTCTTCGTCAAGAAGAACAGGTTCAATTGCTGTATACAAAGCTGCCACATCAGCAGTAGGTGTCAAAATACCGTAATCTCCTTCGCGCAACACTTCAGCTGACCCTGTGTTTCTCATGGCAGCAACTGGTAATCCAAAACTCATAGCTTCAACTAAGACTAATGGTAGCCCTTCCCAGCGCGAAGTTTGTACAAATAGGCTCGCATTTTGATAATGTGCCCTTAAATCATCATCTTTCAACGCTCCGCGGTAAATAATTTTATCTGTCGCTTGGTAGGTTGCCACCAATTGTTTAAATGCTAACATATCTTCAGGTGATCCACTGCCAGCAATTGCTAATTGCCAGTCTTCAGGTAATTTTGAAGCTAGTTGAACGGCAAAATCAATCCCTTTATGTTGAATAGCTATTCGAGCTGTAAAAGCAATAGTATGCTTTGCTAAATTAGCATGTCCATTGGGCGTAATAGTCAATGGATTCCAAATTTTAACTGTTTTATTATATACTGAAAATCCTGCCAAATCAGATTCCGTTAGTGCAACAATCACATCTAACGCACGTAAACCCGCATCAAACTCCTGCCGCATGGCTGCATAATACTGCGTTTGATACGTATGAACATTATTATGCATCCAACCGATTAGCTTTGTATTTGGTAAACTTAACTGTGCCGCAAAGCTGGATAACAATCCGCCAGCTAAAATAACAACATCAAAATGACTAGCAACTGCTTCAAACTCTTTAATTTGTCGATCAAAACGTTGAAATGGCTGCGCATCATTATCAAATATCCGAGGCGTTTTCCCGACGATAAGTGGTGCTTCTAAATCATAAAAAGGTTCAGTATCTGAAAAGCTATAATATGTGACCGAGTGTCGTGTGCTCAATGCATTCCCAACTACTGTTGTGGCGCGTTTCATGCCACCTAATCCAATATTTTCTAACGCAATCAAAATTTCCATCCTAATATACCTCCAAATGACATTTAATCTATTGTAACAAAAAATGCCAACTTGCGGGCAGCTCTGTTAGCAGCAACCCTAAGTTGGCAAATCATCACTATTCTATCTGACTCCAGTCATCTGCATTGCGTGGTAACAAGCGTGTCGAATCAGTTTTTTCGTCATTTGCTTCCGGTGCATCTGTTACATATTTGCTTAATGTTGATTGATTCCCGTTTTTAGCAAATAAACTAGTTGATGCTTTCCCTAAAACAACGTTTTGTTTCTTTAGACGGCTAATTGTTGCACGTTTACTGTAATCAAATTGACTCACTTCAACTTCTTTAAACCCTTTTGGTTTATAAAACGTAATAAGTTTTTCTGATTAAGGTTATCTGACATTGCTAATTTTTCATTGACACCCGATTGAATACGATCGAATGTTTTCTGTAATTTGGGACTAGGATTTGTAATGATTTCATTTGTCTTCACGTCCCAATAACGATCAGATAAGCTCGCATAATCGCTTGTTATCCAATCTTTATTACGAAATGCAACAACATCTGAGTGCTGTTTACTCAACAAATCTTGCCCAAACTGTATATAACGTTGTGTGCTAACACCTAACAAATGTTCAACTGTTGGCGCAACATCGATTTCACCACCATATTGATGGTCAATATATCCTTTTTTCATACCCGGTATATGCACCATAAAGGGCACACGCTGTAAGTTGGCATTATCTAAGTCATTCCATTCATTCTCGTTTTTTCCTAAAATTGGCGCCAAATACTTGGCATCTGTATTAGAAATACCATAATGATCCCCATATAAAACAACCATCGTCTTATCGTACAAGCCAGAAGCTTTAAGATAATTAAAGAATTCTTTCACCGATTGATCTAAATAATGGTTAGTCACAAAATAATTATCCACTATTTTCGAGCCACTATTAGTCGTAACAAAATTTGGATCACGATCTTCCCTGTCTAACGTATATGGTGTATGGTTAGTCACAGTCAGGTATTTTACGTAAAATGGCTGCTGCAAATTTTCTAAATAGGGCACTGATTCCTTAAATAATAATTTGTCTTTCAGTCCCCACGTTGTTGCCTTTTGACCAGTCACATCAAAATAATCACCAGAAACCCAGTTTTGATAGCCCATATGTTTATAGACATTATTACGATTCCAAAAAGTCCCCAAATTACCATGAAATACCGCACTGGAGTAACCATCTCGTTGGCCTAGAATTGCCGGCATTGCTTGGAATGTTTGATCATTGCCTAGTTTGGAGAATAACGATCCTTGTGGTAACCCAAAAGTAGAGGTTTCCAACATATTTTCAGCATCCGACGTTTTCCCTTGGCCAACCTCATGAAAAAATTATCAAACGCAATAGTACTATTACTATGATAAATACTATTTAAAAATGGTGTCACCTCTTGACCATTAATCTTACGGTCAATTGACATTTGCTGGAAACTTTCCAGATGGATGACAATCACATTTTTCCCTTTTGCTTTGCCATAAAATTCTGGATTGATATTAGCATAATGTTTCTGAATATAATTCTTAACTTGCGTAAATTCTTCTGGTGTGGCGCTTTTACGTACTTGTCCTGTTTGATACGTGTTAATGCCATCATAAATCATAAATGGCCCAAGTCCGAGATATTTAACCATGTATTCTCGATCAAATTGTCTCGTTAAAAGCTGTGGTCGATCAATGTCTGCCACCAAAAGATTAGTCGTTAAAACAAAAAATCCAATTGTCAAAATTTTAAATGGTTTAAAACGAGGTAATACTTCATTATCAAAACGTATTTTACGTGCTAAAAATAAAGCAATTAGTATGACAATGTCAATCCAAAACAAAAAATCATGCATCCCAAAAGCTATAGCTCCCGCAGCTTTTCCACCCTGATTAACTGTATTATAGCCAAGCATTGTATTAACTGACATGAAATCTGAAAACTCTCTAAAGTAAATAACATTGAGATATAGTAACAATGTCATCACTGCGTCAAGTACAATGAGTGCACCATAATACAATTGCTTAGGTTTGATAAAAAGCGTCAGACTAAACAGCAAAATGGTAAATCCTACCGGATTTAGCAACATGAGTACGACTTGAATTGGATCTTGCACATGTAACCACTCAAAATCAGCACCATAAGCTAAAATTGTCTTCAATGTTAAGGTTACAATGACCCATGTAAAGATTCCCAGCCGTGTGTTTAATTGACGTATCCAATTTTTTGGTGAAAGAACGTTACTGTAGAAACGCTTCAAAGTTTTTTTACTCGGTTTTCCATAAATTCCATTATACCAATATCCTATACACCTTGTGTTAAATCTTGTTATAATATTTAATATGACAATAGAAATTAAACATCAATTAGGGCTTGGCGTAATCCATGATGATGCCCTCAATATAAGAACCACTGTTTTCGTTGGTGAACAGGGTGTATCACTCGCTGATGAGATGAACAACCCACTAACAGAGAAAAAAGCCCTACATATCGTTGCTTACGTTAATGACCAACCCGCAGCCACTGCACGTGTCATAGAAGAAAACACAGGCGTTTGGCATGTCCAACGTGTCGCAACATTATATGACATGCGTGGTCAAGGATTGGGTTCACAACTATTTGATTACATTGAAAGTCTTGCCCCTATTTACCATATTCATACGCTAGACCTTGGTGCTCAAATACAAGCTAGAAAATTTTACGATCAATTAAATTTCCACACATATGGTTCTGAATTTTTTGAAGCAGGCATAGCTCATATCGGTATGAAAAAAGAATTGAAGTAATTCAATTCTTTTTTCGTAAGCTACTTCTACTTGAATTTTGTATGCTCTTTCAGTATTAGTTAATTCTGAACGTGTTGCAGTATGACCAACACCGCCAGCAACTAGCACTGCAGATAGCGCCAAACGATAATTATTCAGTGCCTGTTTCGTTGGTGTCATACCTACCATGACTAACGTTCCGAGGTCATGAGCTTGCAGTTGATTGACACCACCTACAATCTTAGTTGCGTCATCTCCAACCACCATATCAAAATATGGTAATAGTGTGCCTGGATGGTTAGCAAACACAACATCTCGTTGCGCAATAATTTGTCGCTGTGCCTGCTCTCCAAGATGGCCATAATCATGACTCATTAGACCTAACTGATCTAACTCTATTGCTAATAATGTGATATTTTCTTGTTGCACTATGTC
>AEMJ01000603.1 GCA_000166735.2 Leuconostoc inhae KCTC 3774
AATCAGTGCCTTGTGTCAGCATCAGTAAAAATGACAGAACACCTAAGAAAAGTAAGGATACAAAAACAAGTAAGAGCGATCGTGAAATGTTTTCGTTTGTTAATCGACGATGAGCAAAAGTCACGTCTTTTTTACCACGTAAAGCAGCATGCGTCTTGAGTAATAAAACACCT
>AEMJ01000602.1 GCA_000166735.2 Leuconostoc inhae KCTC 3774
AGTTTGGCGCATAATGAGCATCTCCTAAATTTCTATAACATAGCGATTAAACTAACCGATAATGACTGATTCTTCTGGGTATTGGTATGGTGCGTGATCTGAATGTACGTTTAGAATTGAGAACATGACCGTGTAGACTCCTACACGGCCAACAAACATAGTTAGCATAATAACACATTGTCCAAAAATATTTAAGTGTGGTGTGAGACCAAGTGTTAATCCAGCTGTTGCAAAGGCACTGACAACTTCAAAAATGATATATTCTAACCCGTATTTGGAATCAGTACCTTGTGTTAACATGAGTAAAAATGATAAAACACCTAAGAAAAGCAGTGATACAAATATCAGTAAGAGCGATCGTGAAATATTTTCGTTTGTCAACCGACGATGTGCAAACGTAACATCTTTTTTGCCGCGTAAAGCAGCATGTGTTTTAAGTAGTAAGACACCC
>AEMJ01000601.1 GCA_000166735.2 Leuconostoc inhae KCTC 3774
AATTCACGTTTTAAAGCATCTTGAGCACCCTGCATACGTGTTTTAGCGTCTGTTAAGTTAAAAGCCATTATTTTCCTCCTGTAACCGTTGTCCCAATATTTTCACCCAGTACAACACGTTTTAAATTCCCTGGTGTGTTTAAGTTAAATACGACGAGTGGCATATTATTGTCCATTGATAGTGAACTAGCTGTTGAATCCATCACTTTCAATCCTTTTTGCAAAATTTCCAAATGCGTTAATTCGGTATACTTAACAGCATTTGCATTTTTATTAGGGTCCGAATCATAGATGCCATCAACACCATTTTTACCCATCAAAATAGCATCTGCGTTAATTTCATTTGCTCGTAATGCAGCTGTTGTATCTGTTGAAAAATAAGGTGAACCTGTCCCAGCCGCAAAAATAACAATTCTGCCTTTTTCCAAATGCCGAATAGCACGACCACGAATATATGGCTCAGCAATTTGTTGCATGGTAATCGCTGTTTGAACACGTGTGTCAACACCAGCGCGTTCCAATGCATCTTGCAACACGAGAGCGTTCATCGTTGTACCAAGCATGCCTGTATAATCTGCACGTGACCGTTCCATACCAACTTTTGAAGCTGGTTCGCCACGCCATAAATTACCACCACCAACAACAATTGCAATTTGTGTTCCTAGATCATGGACTTCTTTTAAATCTTGTGCAATTTCAGAAACTGTTTCAAGATCAATACCTTGCCCTTTTTCTCCAGCCAATGCTTCACCAGAAAGTTTCATCAAAACACGTTTATATTTCATACTCGACATGATTTACCTCATTTTCTATGCTAATCAATTATACCAAAAATATATCGCAAAAAAAGTACGTTATGATGATATAACGCACTTTTAATATTTATTACCCTAATTGTTTAGCAACTTCTTCAGCCAAATCAGTCACTTTCTTTTCAATGCCATCACCCACTTGGTAACGTACAAATGATTTTACCGAGCCATTTTGTGATGCAATAAATTGTGCAACAGTTTGGTCACCATTCTTAACAAACGCTTGATCCAACAATGAAATTTCAGCCAAGAACTTTTTAATACGTCCTTCGACCATCTTTTCTTTGATATTGTCAGGCTTACCAGCTAAATCTTCAGATGCAAGTTGCACAGCTTTTTCTCGCTCAACAACTTCTGTAGGTACTTCATCATCTGAAACATATTGTGGTGCAATAGCTGCAACATGCATCGCGATATCTTTTGCTGCTGCTTCTGAGGCACCCTCAACGACAACTAATGACGAAATTGATCCTGCCAAATGCGAATAAGCACCAAAATTTTCAGATTCTGATTTTTCAACAACTGAGAAACGACGTAAAGTAATCTTTTCACCAGTGATTTGTGTTGTTCCAACAATCATATCATTCAAAGTTTGGCCAGCTTTTACTTCCAAAGCCAATGCAGATTCAACATCTGCAGGCGTAAATTCAACGATTGCATTTGCAACAGCCTTTAACAAGTCATTAAATTCAGCGTTTCCCGCAACGAAATCAGTTTCTGAGTTCAATTCGATAATAGCTGCTTTATTGCCATCAACAGCAACGTATGTCATACCTTCGGCAGCAACGCGGTCACCTTTTTTAGCAGCCTTAGCCATACCCTTTTCACGAAGCAAGTCAATTGCTTTTTCCAAGTCACCATCAGCTTCAACCAAAGCCTTCTTTGCATCCATCATACCAACAGATGTCTTATCACGTAATTCTTTTACTTGTGCAGCAGTAATTGCCATTATATTGCTCCTCTAAAAATATTTATGTTTTCATTATAACATGCTTTTTACACGTTTCGGACAAATAAAAATGCCAATCCGCATCCCAAACAGGTCCGCAGGAACGGCATTTGTCATTCAAATATTAATTATTGCCTTCTTCAACGATATTAGTGATTTCTTCAATTGATTCTGTGTTTTCATTTCCAGCTACAAAAGCATCTTCAGGCGCTGAATCTTGTCCTTGACGACCTTCAATAATAGCATCAGCCATCTTAGCAGTGATTAAACGAACTGCACGAATAGCATCATCATTGGCAGGAATCTTAACATCAACAACTTCAGGGTTAGCATTTGTGTCAATCATAGCCACAACAGGAATGTTTAACATGTTTGCTTCCTTAACAGCTATTTCTTCCTTCTTAGGGTCAACAACAAACAATACATCTGGTAAACCAGGCATATCTTTAACACCACCCAAAAACTTATCCAACTTTTCACGTTGCTTGTTTAGCAAAACAACTTCTTTTTTAGGTAATTGTTCGAAAGTGCCGTCTTCGGCCATAACTTCCAAATCCTTCAAACGTTGGATACGTGTCTTAATTGTATTCCAGTTAGTCAAAGTGCCACCCAACCAGCGATGGTTGATGAAATATTGACCAGCACGTGTTGCTTCTTCAGCAATAGCATCTGATGCTTGTTTCTTTGTACCAACAAACAAAAAGTTGGCATCATCTGTTGATGCATTACGGACAAAGTTATAAGCTTCATCAACAAGCTTAACTGTCTTTTGTAAATCGATGATATGAATACCATTACGTTCTGTAAAGATGTATTCATCCATTTTTGGGTCCCAACGACGTGTTTGGTGCCCAAAGTGTACTCCTGCTTCGAGGAGTTCTTTCATTGAAATAACTGCCATGATATGGTCTCCTAGGTTTTTCCGCCGACAAATTCGACATTCACAATGACATTTCTGCACCTATGTGAACTTGTTTGCCGTGTGTATTTGTTGCTAATAACAACAGCTATTATTATACGAAATAATTAACAGTATTGCAAGCTATTAGATCCAAATTTTTTCATTAACCTGATGCGCTATCAAAAATTTCTCTTTGTTTTTTCTGGTCAGTTTTTTAAAGTTTGCTTCGGCTCGTAGCGCGTCACTTTTTGTATCAAACTGTGCATCATAAATTAATTGTAAAGGATGTCTTGACTTGACACGTGTAAACTTCGCCCCTTTACGCACTTGATGTGTCTTAAATCGGCGTTGAACGTCATCGGTAAAGCCAGCATAAAAATAACCATCAGCCGTATATAAGACGTAAAAGTAATATGGTTTTATCATACCCATGATTGCCCATATAAAATATTTTGTACCTGATTTGTATATTCATTTGTTTGTGTATAAGCCACAATTGGTGGCATAATGCGAACACCGCCTAAACGTCCAGCTTTTATTGCCTCAATAAGTACCATATTCGCTTCTCGATCAGATTTACCATAGACAAATTGTATGCGCTTAATCATTAGTTTTCGTGCTGAAAATGCTGAAAAGATATCAGCCAATCGTTCTGGTCGATGAACCATATAAAATTTGCCATTATTTTTAAGTAATTTATTGGCAACTTGGGCTAATCCTGGCAAATCTATCGTCAATTCGTGACGCGCCAATTCATAATGTTCATCTTGATTTGTTTTTGTTGTATTATTTAATGGGAAATATGGCGGATTCGACAAAACGGTTTCTGCTGAACCTGGTTGAATATCATCAAATATAGCCTTCATATCTGACTGTAAGACACTAACACGATCCTGTAACCCATTCATTGCAATACTTCTTTTGGCCATTTCGGCTAGTTCTGGCTGAATTTCCACTAACTTAATCAGACCCGCAACTTTTGGTGCATAGAATAAACCAACAGCACCTGTACCAGCACCCAGATCCACGGTCAATCCACGCCCTTTTCCTTTAACATCAGCAAAATGTGCTAATAAAATTGCATCTAGTGAGTATGCAAACATATCCGGATTTTGGATAATATGAATATTTTGTGATGGTAAGCCATCAATACGCTCACCTGTATTAAGAATTGGTTCAATCATTGTTTTTTTCTCGCTTTATCGTGTAAAATAGTTAAGGTAGTTTATGAGGTGACTAATAATGAAATTTTATGATTTTTTGCGCGGTGTAGCTATTGGCCTAATGTGGACAGTAAATGGGCGAATCAAGTATATGAATCGAAATCGTATACCTACTGATGATAACTATGTTTTGGTCGGACCACATCGTACATGGTGGGATCCCGTTTGGTATGCAGTTGCTGCCTACCCAAAACATTTTATTTTTATGGCTAAAATTGAACTTTTTAAATTTCCACCACTTGCTTGGCTCATTAAATCTGCTGGTGCATTCCCGGTTGATAGAGAAAATGTTGGCCCGAGTGTTATCAAAATACCAGTGAACGAATTAAAGCACGGCAATCGTTCACTTATCATGTTTCCTTCTGGTTCCAGACACAATGATGAATTAAAATCAGGTTCTTTATTGATCGCAAAGATGTCAGGAAAAGCGATTGTTCCCGCTGTATACCAAGGACCAGTATCCTTTGGACAGCTGTTTAAGCGAAACAATACCACCATTAATTTCGGTGAACCGATTATAATAGACCGTAAAGACAGGTTAAATAAAGAAAACATTGCCAAATATACACAGATGATTCAAGACGCTTTTGATCAGCTAGATCATGAGGTAGATCCTACCTTCGTTTATGTCGATCCTAAACGTGAAAAAAAATAAGCCATTAAGGCTTATTTTTTTGCGCTTGTTCGCTTTGTTGCTTCATCTGAGCCATCATTTGATTTAATTTCTTTTGTGATGGCTTTTGACCCATTGACATCATCATTGACTTCATCATTTCTTCTGAAATTGGTGGATTTTTTGCTAAATAACTCTTCATTGAGTTCCGTGCTAAGAAGAATCCAGCCGCCAATCCAATAATTAAAGTCAAAACTGCAATCAAGATGACGAGTCCAATATTTAAAGTCATAGTCTTCCCCTTAATAAATTTCTAAGATTAATTATAGCATAAAGTACAAAATAATGACGTCAAAATTTCTGCCAATACTAACCTCTGACTTTCAACAATATTATCCACAGATTTCCCTTGAAATTAGACGTACTTTTAAAGAAATGATAAATGTTTTTAGTAAATAAGTTATTAAAACCTAAAAAACGAACAAATGTTTGATTTATCTTTAGCTTTTCGTTATAATTAGTACATATTAAATCGAGTAGTATTAAGGAATGAAATCCAAAAATGACAATTCAAATTCAAGAAAGTAAACAGCTACAGGTGCTGAGGTTTATCCATGAAGCACAAATAACAAATGGCTATCCACCTACGGTGCGTGAGGTTGGTGAAGCTGTCGGTTTGTCCTCTTCTTCAACAATTCACGGTCACATCGAGCGGCTAGTGAAAAAAGGCTATCTTTTAAAGGATGCCTCAAAACCACGTGCTCGTGCCATTGAAGTCACTGATTCTGGTTTAGAAGCATTGGGTGTATCTATTACTCCTGGTCGTATCCCTGTACTAGGACTTGTTACTGCTGGTACACCTATCTTGGCTGTTGAAGAAGAAGCCACTGAATTTTTTCCAATTCCGGACAATTTGATGCAATTTGATGGTGACATGTTTATGCTAAATGTTCGTGGCAATTCTATGGTCAATATTGGTATCTTAGATGGTGATAAGGTCATTGTCCGTAAACAAGATAACGCTGATAATGGCGACGTTGTGGTAGCCATGAATGATGATAACGAAGCAACAGTTAAACGTTTTTTCCGAGAAGCAGACCATTTCCGTTTACAACCTGAAAATGACGCAATGGCACCAATTATTCTTAAAAGTGTTTCTATTTTAGGTAAAGTTATCGGCCTCTATCGTGACGCTATCTATTAAAAACAAAAAATCTCTAGGAATATTTTCCTAGAGATTTTTTAATTTACCACTTGTTAGGATTTTTTTGTCCAATTTTGTAATGTTGACAGTTGCGACATATTTAACTCACCACGTTCAATAGCTGCGTCTACCAGTTGAGAATAGGTTGTTAGTGATTTGAAAGTCAAATTTGCATTGGTAAAATTAGTCAAACCTTCAGATAACTCATACGAAAAAATTGACACCACACCCAAAACATTGGCACCCTCTTTACGTATCGCCTCAACAGCACCCAGTACTGATCCTCCCGTTGAAATCAAATCATCAATTAATACAACTTTTTTTACCTGCAACAACGGCGCCTTCTGTTTGACGACCTGCACCATGATCTTTTGGTTTAGAACGTACATAAATCATAGGTTTATGCAGTTCTTCAGAAACCCATGCAGCATGTGGAATGCCCGNTGTTGCGACACCACCAATGATTTCAACATCACCAT
>AEMJ01000600.1 GCA_000166735.2 Leuconostoc inhae KCTC 3774
ATTTCTTTTTCACGGGTTAAGGTATTATAAACTTTAATCATGATGAACTCCTTTATCATTACTTAGCACCCATTATACAGGACACAACAACCTTTTTACCAGCGACATGTTAAGCCAGTTAAGTGTAAATGTAATTAAACAGGCAGTCATTAAAAAAGTTTTTCAAACTTAAGCAGCTTGAAAAACTTTTTATCATAAGATTTTTTACTTTTCAGAGATAGCAGCAATACCAGGTAATTCTTTACCTTCAAGGTATTCCAATGATGCGCCACCACCAGTTGAGATGTGTGACAATTTATCAGCAACACCCAGTTGTTGTACGGCAGCTGTTGAATCACCACCGCCAACAATGGTTGTGCCACCATTTTCAGTTACTTTAACTAATTCTTCGCCAATTGCTAATGTTCCCTTAGCAAAGTTAGGCATTTCAAACACACCCATTGGTCCGTTCCAAACAACTGTCTTAGCGTCTGCCAAAGTGTCTTGCAACAACTTGATTGACTTAGGACCAATATCAAGACCCATGTAACCATCAGGAATGCCATCTTTGGCATCAACAGTTTCAATCTTAGCATCATTTGAGAAAGCATCAGCAGCAATTGAATCGATTGGCAAAACTAGCTTGTCACCAGCTTCAGCCATCAACTCTTTAGCTAATTCAACTTTATCAGCTTCAAATAATGAGTTACCAATTTTTTCACCTTTAGCGGCATCAAATGTGTAAGCCATACCACCACCAACAATGACCTTGTCAGCCTTAGCTAATAATGACTTCACGATTTCAATCTTATCAGAAACCTTGGCACCACCGATGATTGCAACGAATGGTCGAACTGGGTTAGCCACAGCATCACCCAAGAATTTAATTTCCTTTTCCATCAAGAAACCGGCAGCTGCTTGTGAAACATTTGAAGAAATACCAACGTTTGAAGCGTGCGCACGATGTGCTGTACCAAAGGCATCGTTGATAAACAAATCATCACCCAATGAAGCCCAATACTTACCTAATTCAGGTTTGTTCTTTGATTCATTTTTAACTTCAACACCATCAACAACGTCTTCAAAACGAGTATTTTCAACCATCAAAACTTCACCATCTTGCAAAGCATTGATTGCTGATTCTAATTCTGTACCACGTGTGAATGGTACAAACTTAACGTTCTTACCTAACAATTCACCCAAGCGAGCAGCAACCGGTGCCAATGACAATTCTTTTTTATCATCTTCAGACTTAATACGTCCCAAGTGTGAAAACAAGATTGCACGACCATTATTTTCCAACACATACTTGATTGTTGGCAATGCTGCCACAATACGGTTATCGTTTCCAATAACGCCTGCTTTGATAGGCACGTTGAAATCAACGCGCATCAATACTTTCTTACCTGAAAGTTCCAAATCTGAAACAGTCAATTTAGCCATGATAGCCTCCAATTTTTTATTGTTACAAACTCTATTATAAAACAAAAAACGTTTTTTGTGTTAGGATATGTGAAATGCTACTCAAATTCTACCAACGCGTAATTTATGCGTAGCGAAACCAAGTGATTTTAAAACGTCAAAATCGCGTTGTGTGACTATCACTTGCTTAATTTTATGCGCCTCTTCACGCAATACGAGCGCTAAATTATGCCAGACCTGTCCTTTTTCATCCAAAACACCACCGATTATTGTTAAAGTTGTATTTTTCGGTGCAAAATGAATTTCACGTCCTAACTGTGTAATATTAAACGTCTCTGACGGCCATTTGTTTCCAACACTCGCTATATAGTCTTCAGCTTGGGGATATTTTTGGTCATAAGCATACACAAAATTACGATGATTTTCAAAGTAGAAGTCTCTAATTTGAACTACTTTTTGCCCAACATAAAAATCAGACTCTAACAAATTACCCGCACTAAAATATTGTTTAGCAAACAATTTCCCATCACGTCGGTAAATGTCTTTATAATCAATTTTGCCGTCTAAATCATACCACACAACCGCTTGTATTATACGCTGTGAATCATTAAACCACCTGACACGTGCGATTTCGTGCCCAAAACTCATGATGCTTTTAGTCCGATCCTTATTCAAAATAAACTGCGCATTATTGGGAACTGGTAAATCTGTCCACCAAATACCATCTTCACTATTAATATTTTCCACGTAACGCTGTGCGTACATATCGTAAACAAGCGCAGGATTAAGTCCCATTTTAACCAGTAAGTACGCAGCATCCTCATGTGGCGTAGCTAACCACAGCGCACTACTTTTACCTGATTTTACGCGTTCAATTTGCCATGCAACCCCAGGAGAATCTGTATAAGTTAATGAATTAATAATTTCGATTGTCATAGTAATTTTACCATCGCTTTTTGCCATTGGTCAGCAATCGTTTTATTGTCAAAGCGCTTCGCCACCTTAGCAGCCCCAACTGACAGTTCATTGTAATGTTCAAACACATGCCTCATAGCTTCAGCCAATTGCTTAACATTAGCTGCCTCATCAGCTTTTTTGTGACTAAACATTGCCAAATGACCATTAACACCTTCATGAACTAGCTCTTGTGCACCATATAAATTGGCATAAGTTGCAATAGGCATCGCATTGCTAATCGCTTCAATATAAGTTAACCCAAAACCCTCAGAATAGGAAGCAGACACAAATACATCATATGCTTTCATGTCCTGCACCATATTTTGACTTAATCCTTTCAACTGTATAAATGGTTCCAAATTAAGCGATTTAATGTATTCTGTTAACTGATTTTCCTCGCCTCCAGCACCATAAATAGTTAGCGTTGCAGGCATCCCCTTTAAACGCAACTGACTGACTGCTTGGATAATATGACTGATATGTTTTTCTGGATGTAAGCGTGAAGCTGTTATAAATTTTGCCGTTGTTCCATCCCAAATTTTAGGAGATACTTTAGCAGATACACCACCAACAGGGATGACGTTAATTTTTTTGGATACATTTGCTACACCAATAGCAGTTAACTGTGAGAGCAGTGCTTGTCGTTGTAACTGTGTTGCCACAATTACCAGATCGACGTCATTAAAATTATCAAACAGATACTGATAATAGTTATTCCAAAGTGGATGGCCACCATCCCATGTGACAAAATGTTGTGCATGAACCACAGCGACAATTTTCAAAACTGCACCTTGCTGTTTCATACGAATCAACACCTCTTCATTTTCTGCCCCTCGATCAATCATATAAGCATTATCTTCAAATCGCCGTTGCAGCTCTAAAAAAAAGAAAGCCAATAACTCTTCAAAGGTTGTGAATAAGTAATGCTTACCACGGAAGTTATCCACTCGAATATTTGTAGCACGCCGACCACGCGATCCATCTTGTCGATAATGCCAAGAAACTTTTCGCTTGCCATTTTCAAGTATGACACGATCATCTTCTATATGGTAAACGTTTTTTTCTGTTAAATATTGTTTACGGCGTTGTACTGTTTCTGTATAATTGCCAGTTGCCTGCCGTTTAACGATGCGTTGTGTGCTTGTTGTATCCCAAAGCACTTTCTCATAATAATCATGTGTGTGCTGCTCGCCTTCACGCAAATAGTTATCCGGATCATCACTCAATAAATAATCATAAATGCCGATGACTTCCGATTCAGCAACATGCCACTCTTTCATATGTTGATGTAGTTGTGGCAAACGGTCAGTAAAAATTAATTTAAATGGGATGCTTTTCTCACGAAAACGTTCGGCACGATAAAATTGTGCATGTTCAACACCACTATTTCCACGGCCCATACTTTTATTGACAAAAAAAATCATCGTATGATTACCTCCTAATCTGACTGCTATTTATAAATTGACATTCATAACTAATTATCATGTATTTGCCATTATCATAGCACAAAAGCGACAATCTCTGAAATAGAGATTATCGCTTTTTGTGCTATATTGCATTGATCAATCAATTCGTAAAACTTTCTTAACTTGATTGACTGTTAGTCTAGCAGCCTGATCTGGATCAGATTTTGCTAAGTCAGAGAGTTGTTTTTGTTGTTGTGCTGCAATCATTTTTTCAGCCTCATTTTTTGGCGCTAATTTACTAGCCAAAGATTTTGCCTGTCCTGTCGTTAGTGCCACCCAAGTAGGGGGCACTTGATAGATGACTTGACGATGCTTTATTTCTCCATCGTTGTCTGCAATACCAAACAATAATTTAAAACCATTTGATTTGTACACGAAACGTGTTGTTTTAATTACTTTATAAGCCTTATTACCCGAAACGCTTACATGACTAGTCGTCATAATCAAATCAGGCTTAGCCACCGTCGTTTTTTATCTTGTGCTGCAGTTTTATAAATATAAGCATTTTCTTTGCCGTTAGTTCCAATCTGTTGGTACAATAGCATACCAAAATTTTGTGTACTTGGACCTGCGGAGTGAATTTCTTTTTGGTTGTTGTTGTAACTGAAGTCATGCCATAATGATCATGCATGTTTGCAATCACCATTATCACACTCAAAATCAAACCAGCAAACATAATCAATGTGACCGCATAGCGTATCCCAGACTTTTTGATTGTCATACTAGCCAGAAATGCAAGTATGGCAAATAGCGCCATAATTAAGATAACCATGTTATGCTTCCTCCTTCATTGATATGTTCACTTTGCCACTATGCAATAAGAATGTGACAAGTAAGGCAACAACTGCAAACGTAGCAGCCAAAAGAAACGAAGCATGAAAACCGCTAAGCGTTGCATCTAAAGCTCGGCGTCCAAATTCTATTGGATCTTGACCCTTCAAAGTACTTTTAGGCATATTATTTTTTGTCACAGACTGCATAACTGATGCCAATACTGCTGTTCCCAATGAAGCAGCAATTTGTCGCATTGTATTATTAGCAGCAGTTCCTTGTGCAGCCGTTTTGGGCGACAATGCCCCCATGGCCGATGCAGTTAATGGCATCATTGTCATAGCAATACCGAACATACGCAACGTATATAGCGTTGTAATATATATGGTTGGTGTTGTAGCTGTCATATAGACTAGTGGCACTGTGCCAATGATTAAAATGGTAAATCCTATCATTGCTAATCTCTTAGCCCCATGTTTATCATAAAAAGCCCCTGCAATCGGTGAAACAATTCCCATCATCAATGCACCAGGAAGCAGTGTCAATCCTGAATGAAGTGGTGTTAAACCACGAATATTTTGCATATAAATAGGCAAAACCATTTCAACCCCAATCATTGCCATCATTGCCAAAGATACTAATATCGTTGTAATCGTAAACTGCTTTGACTTAAAGACTGACATATCCAAAAATGGTTTATCCATATGAGATTGATGCCACATAAACTCAATTACAGTGATCAGTCCAACGATTAATGGCAAAATAACATTGACGCTGCCCCAACCGTCTGTTGCAACCATTGCAAAACCATACAATACTAAGCCAAATCCTAATGTTGACTCAATCAATGAACGGACATTTAATGTCACTTTTTGTGTAGGTAAGACATCATGGAAAAAGAAAAATGACGCAATCATCACAATAATAACAACCGGTAATACAACCCCAAAAATTGATCGCCATGAATTTTGTAATGTCAAACCAAACAGTGTGTGATCTTTTTCTAAAATCCACCCTGATAAGGTTGGTCCAATAGCTGGTGCCATACCAATTACTAGCCCACCAAGACCCATCGCTTTTCCACGTGAGTTGGCATCAAATAACGATAATGATACCACTTGCATCAAAGGCATCAAGATTCCTACAGCCATCGCTTGCAAAACACGTGCTACCATTAACAACCAAAATGCGTTAGTCGGTGTCACAAATGCAACTAATGTGCCAATTGTGAACAAACTCAATGCTGACAAATATAATCTTTTTGTTGGAATACGCGTCGTTAAAAATGCTGAAACCGGGACCATAATACCATTGGCCATCAAGAAAATTGTTGTTAACCATTGTACTGTTGATGCATTCACATCGAATGCTCGCATTAATGATGGTAGCGCTGTTCCAAGTGCCGTCTGCATTAACATTACTGAAAATACGCCGACAAGTAGCACCAACATCATTGCCATACGATTGACTGGTTTCCCATGTCTATCAAGTATTTCTTCACTCATATTTATTTTCCTTTTTTAATTCTTTATTAACCAATAATGCTCTAAAAATAGTTGGTCTAATTACTTAAGGTATCTTACGCCTAACTAAATAGATTGTCAACAAAGTTGACAATCTATTTTACTTATTTTATTGTGACCTGCTTAATATCATGATTTTCATCAAACATAACTAATGCGTCTGCACGTTGCTTACTAGGTAAAATATAACGATCTAGATTGACTTGGTTTGTTTCATCCCAAATTTTCATCACTAAATTTGAAAATTCAACAATTGGCATACGTGTATACTGATATCGCCAAGATTTAGGATCGTTTTTTGATAATGCTGTCATTGCTAAAGTTCGCGTTAAATACCACGCCTTAATATCTATCAAAGAGGCATCTAAGTAAATTTTAAAATCAGTTTGTTGCAGTTGTAAAGCTACCACACCTTCAATAATCAAAATTTCAGGTTTTTTAATAGTTTGTTTTTTTTCGGATGAATATCCGCTAATTCTTGCGTGTAGCAAGGTATCTGAACCGATAACTCTCCCGACTTAAAACGTGTCATAACCTGTTCTAATTTTTCTAAATCATATGTTTGCGGAAAACCTTTTTGATTAAAAGATTTTGGTCATCAACATGCTATTTGGCATTAAAAATCATCTGTACTAATTACTGTCGCTTGTTGCGTCAATGCGCTAGCTAATTTGTTTGCAAACGTACTTTTACCAACAGAAACTGGACCTGCAACAGCGATAGTCATAAAGTCATCATTGAATTCTTGATTAATTTTTTGAACCAACTCATCCATTATTAACCTCGTATAAATCCGTTGGCACAGTATCTAATAAAATAGATCCACTGTTTTCTGCTAATAATGTCAACGTATGCATGGCACGACTTGCCACAGTGTACAACAAGCGACGTTCCGAATCAACCCCATAACGCGAGTTATCCGCGTGCCAAATAATGACAGCATCAAACTCTAACCCTTTAGCTAGGTATGAAGGCACAATAATCATTCCCTTGGCCAATCTTTGATTTTCTGATTGAATGAGTGTCACTTTTTTATCGCCAAGTGCCGTAGCAAGTGTCTGTGCATCCGCGCGTGTTTTTGTAATGATCGCTGTTGTATCTTGATTTATAGCGTGTTGCTGTATCTGCAAGCGTAATTTTGATAACATCTCAGACTCATTAGGCAAAGTATAGAGTACAGGCTTTTGGCCATCACGATTAAAGGCATCAATATCTTGGCCATCACGCAAAATATATTTTGTAAAATCAGTGATTTGCTGTGTTGAACGATAAGTTTGG
>AEMJ01000599.1 GCA_000166735.2 Leuconostoc inhae KCTC 3774
ACGGTTGCGGAAAAAAGTAGCGGTCATTAATTTTGATAAAATTCACACAGTACGCGGGGTTGGCTATGTATTGGGGTAAGTATTTAAAACGACAATTGGGGGTTATTTTTAACACTTATTGTGGGGATGAGTCTATTTTTTATGTACTTTTTTCTTATGGCAGTTACCAATGACATCGCTTCTAAATGCAAGTTTATTGTTTTTGTTAATGCTTATTATTTACGCAACGATTGATTATCAAAAAATTTCGACACGAACAACGATATTTAGGTGATTTACAATCAGAAAATGCACAAATTAGTACGAAATTGGCAGCGCAAATGCAGAGAGATAAAGCGTTTATGGATATTATGCGTGTCTGGA
>AEMJ01000598.1 GCA_000166735.2 Leuconostoc inhae KCTC 3774
GTGTGCCTTGATTTTTATAAGTAATCATATCACCAGAAATTGTGAAGTAACCTTGCTTATAAGCTGTATTATTAATGTTGCTTGGTACATTATTTAGTTTCACAATATTTTTGGCACCATCTAACGCAATTGTGACACCTGAAAAGGTCACATCGGAAATTTTGCCATTATTGACATCGACGTGTGCTGAATCGAAGGCATTATTTGTGACGTTAGACTTGCCTGACAAGATCGTGTTGACGCTTAAGTCACCATAATCAGATACAAATCCTGATGGCAGACCTAAGAGCGCTAGAGCTTGTTTGTCGACACTGGATAATGAATTAACTGCACTTGTATCAGTTGCTGATACTTCTTTTTGAAGGGTGTATATGTTTTGTTCACTAAATTGTTGACCAGAGTAAATTCTGTCTTGTGATTTGTCAGATGAACCGCTAAAAGCAACACCTTTTGGAATGAAGTAAAGCGGTACTGAAATTGAGGCGCCTTCTGTTGGTAATGGGTCAGCGCCTATTGATGCTTTTAACATACCGTCTTCGGCTTTAGCGTTATCGAAATAAACTTTTTCTTTTGGTGTTGTTTGTCCAGAATGTGAACGAGAGAGTAAACCACTTTTGTTAAAAATAAAAGTATCGCCGGTCGGGTTTACCCATGTGCCGATAACGCTTGAGAAATCATGCGCTTGGATTTCTGTTAAGTTCATGCCGGTGTTATTTTTTGTTGCAATTGAAGATGATGATTTAACAGTTTTATTTGACGCGGTATTGTTTGTCGACTGAATCGTATGCTTCGAATTGGCTGTTTGTTGTGCTTTTTTACTGGATTGATTTGTTGCTGGTGTGTGATCGAGTGATGCGTACACACATACACCACCTAAACCTAAAACGATTACACCACAAATTAGCCACGTTAGTTTTTTATTCATAGTTTTTTCCTTTGTGACATACTTTCAAAAATTTACAGTCGCTTTAATAGTCATTGTCTGTAACTTTTGTTTGTTTTGTCATAGTATGAATACATTGTTAGTGGTAAGTTACAATTTACTACTTGTCACGCAACCCGTCAACAATTGTTTGTGCATTCTCTTGGGAATGTTTTCTAACATTTCTGTCATCGTAAAACTTTGCAATTTCCGTTAATACTTGTTCTTCGAACTCTGCAACATGGTTTGCTTCGAAGAATGGTAAGTAGACTTGCTTTTCTATACCGTTTCTTTCATATGAAAAAACTGTAATAATGCCACTACCGAATATTCCCACACCAATAAGTGCAAGAATAATGCCTACAATTGGTGAGCTTGATAAGATCATAAGACCACCAATTGCAATTAATAATCCTAAAAAGATACGGCCTATTTTAAATTCTTTATTCGATGAAACGTTCGAAACATTTCCCAAAGGTGATGAATCTTTTGTCATTCCTGCTGGAATCATTCCGAATAAAATAGTGTTTTGCATTTTTATCTTTAAAAAGCCATCTGGTGAAACGTACATGTTTCCTTTGATCCAAGGGGTAACAAGACTTACGGCAAAGTCCTTGTTAGTGGAAGTTTGAATTGATTCAACCATTGTAAAATCTCCTAAAAGCTTTTTTCGTGATTCATTATTGCACGTATTCAAGTATGGTCAACAATGTGCCATATTTTTAATTTGTTATATGAGCAAAGTTAATAATATCATAATAACACATTATAATGAAAACCTTAAATAAAAAATGTGTGAAATGTCTCAAAGCCTTGTCAAAATTGAAAATAAAGAAAGGTGGCAGGACATGAAAACTACAACTGAACAAATAGCTGAAAAGTTAAGAATGAAGCGATTGCAACATGGTATGACTGTTGAAAAACTGAGTGAAATTGCGGATGTTTCAGTCGGTACAATTTCAACACTTGAACGAAAATAAAGGTTAATTTATCAATTACAACCTTGTTGAAATTAATGAATGCTTTGAGCATAGAACCTTATGAACTTTTTGGATCAGCCGATCCAAGTATTGACGAATTACTTGAGGATAATCGTGCACTAGAAGAAAAGCTTCAAAATATTGCAGATATTATTAACTCTAAACCTGAATAAATATGTAAGTGACTGGTGTATTAGGCCAAATCTGCATGTTTGTTTTCTTTGACAAATAATTGTTTTAATAGGGTGTTTATAGCTTAGTTATTATTAATTGATATTTAGAAGGTAAAAATCACTGTTTGAATAGCATCAGCAAATGGTGGATTTAATGAATGAAAACGTTCTATTTTCTAGTTCATGTGTCATCTGTTGTGGTAAAATAAAAACAATGGAGAATAATATGTTACTCTTTAAACGAACTAAAAAAATAATGAG
>AEMJ01000597.1 GCA_000166735.2 Leuconostoc inhae KCTC 3774
ATAAAATTTAACAGCGCCATACATCACATTTATATCGGTTAAAGCAATAGCCTGATAATGACGTTTTTTGGCAGTTTCAATAATTTGTTCAATTGTATTAGGATTTTTCAATAAGCTATAAGCACTCAAAATCTGTAAAGGTGCGTACATTAGGCCTCCACTACGCTTACTATGGTCATACGAAAATTTGTTCCCTTTAATTATACACGAAACACGTCTAAAAAGGTTGCGCTTTTTTTAAAGAGCGTATGATAGTTTTGTAAAGAGGTGGAAATTATGAAGTTTATTACTGTTGCTATTTGGTCAGCAATTTTTGGTGAAATTTTAGGCTATATTGTTTCTCAACTATCTGAGGGAACCTATTCATTCACAACAGTTGCAATTATTGCCATTATTGTTGGTGAAATTGCAATCATCGCAATCCCTGCAATTTCAGGATCAGCTGCATCAAAGAAAATTACCGCCGAAGAATAAAAAGAGACGTGAATAAATTCACGTCTCTTTTTATTCTTGCCATTCTTGAACAAGATCGTTAACTGTTAACTGGCCTGGCGCACTGACTCGTGTGCCATCCAGTACAGCAAATGTCATTTCTGAACCGTAATGATAACCTTCTATTCGTGAACGTTTACCAAGTTCACCCATACTTATAGTAATCAATGGCTGACTAACGCTGGTCACAGCACTTTTGGTGGCATCTAGTAACAATTGTGTGTCTTTTTCAGACTGTGACATCACTGCCAATTTAATAATATCTGCTGGTTGTTTTGACATCTCCAATATAATTGCTGTACTATTTTTTGGCGTCATATTAAAATCATGGTATGACAATATAACAGGGACACCTACTTCATGTGCCGCATCAATAATTTTTTGGCGTAAAAGTTCTTCTAATGCATATTCCACATCAACAGCTACAAATGGGTAACCGGCATAAAGTGCATTAACCAAAAATGTCGTGTACTCAACAGGTGACATTTCTCCTTGTCCACCCTGAGAAGTCGTCCGATACGTTAAAATAACTGGAAAACCACCAATACTATTAAATACTGTTCCAATTAATTCTTTGATAATTTGCTGATTCATTACAGGCCAATTGGCAGTAAACTCTTGCTTCGCGTTGTCTATTTCAGCTAACATCTTTGCTTCAGTCATCACTGACACATTTTTTTGTGCGAGTTCATCTTGTGCCCCTAGTTTAACTTGTTGCCACATCACAGCTTGGCTAAAGTTATCTGCTATATAATCTGCTCGCCATTCAACAACGTCTGGATTTTGTTGCTGCAACTTTTGTGCAAATGGTCCAAACTTATCGGAAGGTCCTAAGGTTAGAGGGACCGTGATAATCGGCTTACCATTGGTGCTTGGCAGATGTAATAGTTCTCTTAATGTCATAATATTTTGTAGACGACCCATATCATTTGAGGCTTTAATACCTGCCTAATTTGATACTTTTCATCACTGCTTTCTGCAATTTTTTTGAAGTGTTCTTCTGAAATAATTGTAAACCGATTTTGGTTTTTATAAAGTCCTGTAAGGCTACAACCTTACTTGGTGCAAATACAATTGATGGCCCAGCAGCATTATTCAACGCTATTTTTGTTAAATAACGCTTCATTAAACCTTCAGTAGCGGCATGAATTAACGCGATATTTCGTTGATACTGTGTATTTTCAATAAGACTCATTGCCATTAAAGGTAATGAAAATGTTGATTCAATCTCAAGATTCATCCAATTCAAATAGTTGAACTCTGCCCAGTCTATGCCATCCAATTTATTCGACTTGAATGCCACTGGCATCAATATTTTATCGCCACGATAATTGTGAAAATTCATGATTATTTCTTCAAAACTCGTATGCAAAATCAAGGTTTCATGTGTTAAATAATGTTGTGCTGCACGATCTGAATCAGTCCCAGTAGGACCCAGTGTATGTATATTCATAACTCACCTATTCAATTGCTTTACTTCTTTATCAATCGCTGCCTGCATTAAAATGGTCATAATATTATCAATCATATCATCAGTGATGTCTTTATTTGCAGAAAAATCACTTTTAAGAGCTATTCGTTGCTGAATCATACGATTATTTTGTATTGTTGCTATACCAAATTTTTCTTTGTAGCGCGCAATATCTTCAACTATTTGAAAGCGTTCAGCAATTGTTTGGAAAATTTGACGATCAAAAGCATCAATCTGTGATCGTAACTGTAATAATGCCAATTCATCTTGATTAGCACTAAATAATGCAATAATTTCAGCAGCAATACGTGAAGGTTTTTTACCAACCGTTTCTACGGTGAAATTAGCTATTTGTTGATATTTCGGATCACGTTTTTGCCACAAGGCAAAAAATTCTGCTGTAGATTTTTCTTGCAACAATGGTCGTTGTCCTTCCAATATTAACCGACCAATTGTACTTTCCAAGTTACCATGTAAGTAGATAACAGTTGCTGGCGAATGTTGTAACACCTCTAAATTTTCTTGTCGTTCTACGACGCCACCACCTGTTGCAACAATGCCATTAAATGTTTGCACATCATTTAAAACCTCAGTCTCCAATTGACGAAACCCAACTTCACCGCGCGTTTCAAAAATCTCACTGATAGTTTGTCCAGCAACACGCTCAATTTCAGAATCAATATCAAGAAATTTAGAATGATGCTGACGGGCTATTTCTTTGCCTACAGTCGTTTTTCCTGCACCCATAAAACCAATAAGCATCAATGTATCTGGCTCTTTAATCATTATTTTCTCACTTTAATTATAAATTTTCTCTTGATTGTCGTGCATCAGAAATAAGTGTTATCAGTGTGTCTTCATCATTATTTTCGATTGCCTGTGAAAATAAGTCTAATTGTTTTATCAGTTGCTTCTGGCTTTCTAACACAGCTTTTTTGTTACTCAGTAAAACATCTGCCCAAAGTTTAGAATCACTCGCTGCAATACGTGTTGTATCTTTAAACCCGCCAGCGGCATATTGACCAAACAGTGTTGCTGGCCCTAGCTGTGCTGTTGCTGTATTCATTAATGCAAAAGCAACAATATGTGGTACATCACTAATTATTGCCATTAACGCATCGTGTTTGGCAATATCAATGGTGATAAATTTAGCATTCAATGGTTTAAACACCACTTGTAGCCTACGACTGTCACTAATAGAACTAGGTACTAAAAAGTACGTGACGTGTCTATATAGGTGTTTATTAGCATAGATCACGCCACTTTGATGCGTGCCAGCCATTGCGTGTCCACCAATGAATTTGATATTAATTGGTGTTAATACTTCTTCTGCCATCGCCATGATATCTCGTTTTGTTGACCCTGTATCAGTTATAATAACATTTTCTTTCAGCACCATTTTTGCTAATTGATGCATATTTTTTTCAATACTAGTTATCGGTGTGGCTAAAACAATGATATCAGCCTGTGATGCAACATCACACAATTGAGAACTAATTGCCGAAACAAGATTATTTTCTATTGCATAACGCAAAGACTGTTCATTAATATCCACCCCGACAACATAATTATCAGATTGTGTATTTAGAATTCCAGCCAATGATGCACCCATTTCGCCAAGTCCTACAACAACAATATTCATCATAATTTTTCTCTCATTATTGCTGTCAAATCAGCCAGAAATCCAGGATATGAAACGCTCATTGCGTCTTCGCCTGTTAAAATAACATTTCCCTCAGTAATTAATGCCGCAACGGCATTCATCATTCCTATGCGATGATCACCATGTGAATCAAGTAATACAGAATCCTGCATGACATGTAATGGTGTACCACCATGAATAATCATGCCGTCTTGTTTTTCTTCAATATCGGCACCAAGTTTTGTGAGTTCACTGATCACCGTTGCAATACGATCAGTTTCTTTTACCCGCAATTCTGCAGCACCACTAATTACAGTATCTCCAAGTGCTTGCGTTGCAGCTAATGCCAAAATTGGCAACTCATCAACAGCACTTGGAATATCATCCGCCATAATATTAATGCCATGTAAAGACTGCGATTTAATGACAATGTCTGCAAGCGCTTCACCGTCTGAAAAAATTGGTTCTTGCTTAATATTGGCACCCATTCGTTCAAGTAATTTAATGACACCAACACGCGTTGGATTAACACCAACTTTTTTTAAGGTTATCTCAGAATTTGGCGTAATTAAGCCCGCCACCATAAAGAATGCCGCACTTGAAATATCTGAGGGAACTAGCACATGTTGTCCACGTAATTGCGGCTGTTGTTGTATAGTGATTACCCCATTATTTGTTGTAATGATCCCTCCAAATTGGCGTAACATACGTTCCGTATGATCTCTTGAAGTCACTTTTTCAATAATAATGGTTTCACCTTCTGCCTGTATGCCAGCCAATAAAATAGCACTTTTAACCTGTGCCGATGCAACAGGCATTTCGTAAGTCATACCCTGCAACCTATTATTTGCCCGAATCGTTCCCGGTAAAAAATTATCAGCTGTTAAATCAAACTGAGCATTCATTAATGATAATGGCTCTGCGACACGGCGCAATGGCCTGCTGCTTAATGATTCATCACCAAAAAAAGAAAGATCGAAAGGCTGTTTACTTAATAAGCCCATTAAAAGGCGCGTTGACGTCCCAGAATTTCCCATATTAAGTGCATGCTTTGGTTTTGTAAAACTATCCAATCCTTTCCCTATCACTTTGATTTGTGAGCCTACTTGATTTATGGCAACACCTAGTTCACGAAATACGGTCATTGTGCGCATCACATCGTCTGACATTAAAAAATTGTCAATGCGCGTTTCACCAGTCGCAATGGCCCCAAACATTAACGCTCGGTGTGAAATTGATTTGTCTCCTGGCACAGTAATTTCACCATGCAGACCTGATTTTGGTGCTTTGCTAAGTTTAATCATAAGTACTCCACCTTTTTAAGTATGTACGTAGCCGAGGCTACTTAGTTAAAATGTACGAATTTCTTCACGGTATGCTGCTACCTGTTCTTTCATACGCTCAATATTATCCGCATCAAATTTATCCAAAACAGCTATTGCAAGTTCAATAGCTACCATAGACTCAGCAATAACCGCTGCTGCTGTAACTGCCGTTGTATCTGAACGTTCAATAGAGGCTTTATGTTCTTGATGTGTGTCAATATCAACCGACTTCATTGGCCGATATAAAGTTGGAATTGGTTTCACGACGCCACGAACAGTAATCGCCTCACCAGTTGTCATACCACCTTCAAAGCCGCCCAAATTATCAGTACCACGGTAAAAGCCTTTTTCTGAATCCCAAAAAATTTCGTCCATAATTTGATCGCCATATTTTTCAGAGTTATCAAACCCACCGCCAAATTGTACCCCTTTGAAAGCATTGATACCAACAATGGCACGCGCAATCTTGCCGTCTAATTTCTCATCAGCTGATACATATGATCCAATACCAACAGGCATACCTGTTGCAATAACTTGTACCTGACCACCGACTGTATTTGCATCACGCTTAGTCTTGTCAATCACCTGACGAATAGCTTCATCAGCTTCAGCTGTTAAGGCTCGCGTTGCAAAGCTTTCAGTTACTGCACGTAATTCTTGCAAATCTTTATACTGTGTTAAGACATTTAAATCTGATTTTGCAGGACCAACATTAACAACGAAGCCGTGAACATCAACATTAATTTCTCGTAATAATTTTTTGCTACTGCACCTACAGCAACGCGCATAGTTGTTTCACGAGCTGATGATCGTTCCAACACATTACGCAAATCATCATGATGTCGATATTTCATACCGCCTACTAAATCAGCATGTCCGGGACGTGGTCGTAAAACTTTTCGTAAGGTGTTTTCTGGTGTCGCAGGATCATTTGGTGCCATAATTTTAGACCAGCTATTATGATCATCATTGTGTACATTTAGTGTTATGGGTGACCCTAATGTGATTTGATGTCGCACGCCAGTTAGAAAAGTCACAGTATCTGTTTCAATTTGTTGACGTTCACCACGACCATAACCATGTTGACGACGCGCTAATTCCTCATTAATATCTTCTTGAGTGATATGTAATCCTGCTGGTACACCCTCAATGATAGCAATTTCTTCTGGTCCATGGCTTTCACCTGCTGTCGTATAACGCATAATTAATTTATTGTATGAGATGTAGCATAACTACTCCTCACACATTCCTTTCAGAGTTTTATTTAATAAAAGTTGGCATATCTGCCAATTTTTTTTGGATAATCACAGGATCACCAATTTTTTTGAGTGCAACAAGATTTAAAACACCACCACGATTTTTTTATCATTGATCAAATGGTCAAAAAATTCAGGGGTCCCTATTAAATTTGAACTTGTTGGTAACCCTACCGCCTCTAAACGTACTTTAAGAGCGTTAGTCAAATCATCAGATGACACATCCTCACGAGCCATTCGCTCAGTCATCGCTATCATCCCAATAGCTACAGCCTCACCATGTCGTAGATT
>AEMJ01000596.1 GCA_000166735.2 Leuconostoc inhae KCTC 3774
CTCAATATAATACCAGATTGAGCATAATTGTCAATAGCTAACAATTCACTTTATTTATTTTGTATCTAAATTAACATTTTTTGTGCATTTCTTCAGTATATCACGTATCATTTAGCATGGAAAAATTACTCATTATTATTTTAAAATGCCATTCTCGTTTCAACTATTATGTGCCTTGCTGATCGGCTCAATAATCGTATTCATATTTTA
>AEMJ01000595.1 GCA_000166735.2 Leuconostoc inhae KCTC 3774
ATATAGCCGATCAACTGTTACACCAGAATAATCTGTTTAGATATTCCCAACCTTCACTCTTTTAGCTTGTCAATTACAGCTTGTTCAAATTTTATCTTTCCGCCATTTAACTAGTCTTCTTTCTTTTTTAGTTGTAACTATTTTCCAAAACGCCACCACTTTTTCGGTTTAGGTTGTGACTCCGGGGTGCTATTTTCAGGTTCCGGTTGTTTGTCTGACGTCACTTCTTTTTCACCATCATCATGCGGTGCCATCGTTAAGGCTTTCAAGTCCTTAATTTCTGCCTTGTATTCTTCGAGCAGCTTTTTGTCCTGTAAGGCTAAGCCGTTGTTGCTGGTCTAGTAAGTTTTGCATTTGAGCTATTTGCGAATCTTTATTTTCTAACTGCTTATCCTTAACTGCTAATTGTTTATCTCTATTTTTCTTAACTTCATCAAGTTCACTAATTAAATAGTTGTGGATATCCCACTTTGTCTCTTTGTCTGTTTGTTTGTCATTTGTCTGTTTATTTGTCTTGGTTTTGTTTGTCTGTTTGTCGACCTTCGACCTTATAAAATGCTGTTCCTCTAAAGATAAAACAACTATACCTTTGTCGTTTGTTTGCCTTGTTTTGTTTGTCAGCGACTTTATATGATATTGTATTGCCTGTTTTGAAACACCTAACTCCTCAGCAAGTTCTCGAATTGTTTTAAATTGTCACTCATGATCTATATCCTGCCTTTTAACGATTGGTAGATACTGTTCAATTGATTTTTTAAGATACTTAGCAATATTCTTTTTAGAATAGTCATCTTGTTTATCTCTAATATAGGCTAAGTGTTCTTTCACGCCCTTTAAACCACGTAA
>AEMJ01000594.1 GCA_000166735.2 Leuconostoc inhae KCTC 3774
TACAGGGGCTCAGGATATTATTGTTGACAGGTATCAATGTATCATATTAAGAAACGGCGTGCCGCAGCTCGATAATTTTGTTGGTACTGGTGACATAGTTGGTGCGATGATGGCTACGCTTCTCGGAGCAGGCGTAAAAGCATGGGAAGCTAGTTTATTTGCTGTTAGTTATCTGAATATTGCAGCTGAAATTGCAGCTGAGAAAACAATTGGCATGGAAGATTTTCGAAGAGAAACGCTTAATCAAATCAGTTTATTAAAAAACGATGTTAATTGGTCGACTGCTATTCGCTATTTTGATAAGGTTTGAAATTGTAAAAATAAAATGCTTTACACGATCGAAACTAGTATCGTGCAAAGCATTTTTAANAATTAAAAAAAACTCTAAAATTAATAG
>AEMJ01000593.1 GCA_000166735.2 Leuconostoc inhae KCTC 3774
ATTGCCATCATATTGATGTTTGTCTCATTAGTCAGTTGGATAGTTGATCAAATGACGTTTGCGATACTATCCGCCAATTTAGGTGTGGTTATTCTTGCTGTGGCAACACTTTGGGATAATCGCAACCACCTGACCAAATAGAGATATCGCAATATATCGGTCACACATTGTCTATCAAAAAATTAGATTTATGAGGTAGCAAATGATGAAATTACTAACGGAAGACATACTTTATAAAGTCATTAATAAACGTCCCAATCAATCACATAAAGGCACCTATGGTCGTGTATTAATCATTGGCGGCACCTCCCAATTTGGAGGTGCCGTTATCATGAATACTATAGCAGCAATCAATGCTGGTGCCGGATTAGTCACTGTGGCAACTGACCCGAATAATTTACAGCAATTCATAGCCAT
>AEMJ01000592.1 GCA_000166735.2 Leuconostoc inhae KCTC 3774
AAAGCATAGTTCTCTGGCACTGTCACCGTTATTTTGTCAGCATTTTGACTATTCGTTACTAATTTTGATATTGATCATCATAGAAAGTAACAACCAAATAAGCAAACATACGTTCACTATTATCAATACTTCGTTCGATCGTATAGGTGACACCACGTAACAGTTGGGGTAAATCGGAGACTTTTTTGCGCGTTGAAAATAATGGTTCGATCGCCAAGAGGCAATTACACGCCCACTTGGCAAAAAATAATGT
>AEMJ01000591.1 GCA_000166735.2 Leuconostoc inhae KCTC 3774
AATATGCTAATATCTTGAGGTGTACGAAAATGATTTGCGCGAGTGGCTGCAAAATCTTCTGCCCAAATATTCTCCGCCTCTGAAAAAGTCGACTTCAGAAATCCTTGGGCATTATGCGGAAAGGAGTAGCTCGAAACCCAGTGATCTTTTGAAAAAAACTGTGGTAAAAATTTTGATGTTTCGGAGACCATAAGCACAATGAAATAGTCCCTTCTTAGAATGCCATTTTCTTTCCAGCCAGTTATTAATTGCTAAACTGTTGTTAAATAGAATACTATCATAGTCTGAAGAGGGCCTTAACTCCGTGTAGATTCTAAAGTCCCTCGGCAATCCATTTTTAAAAAATCATCGGGCGTGGTTTTACTATTGATCAAGAAATCATCATTGAAAACAACAAATTGTTCTGCTAAATTTGGAATATTAATGGCACTCAACTCAATCGCATTCGAATTGAAGCAGGGCAGGTCCCTCCCCTGAATAATATCTTGATGGTCGATTATTCGAAATTTGCTCTGTTTTAG
>AEMJ01000590.1 GCA_000166735.2 Leuconostoc inhae KCTC 3774
GGACAAAATACACCACGTCAAAGTAGTATCGATTCATCATCTATGTCAACCAGTAGTTCAGATTTGACCACCAGTATATCAAAATCGGACAGTAGTGATAGTTCTTCTAGTGAAGAAGAGACAACTTCTAATCAAACGACAAGTAGCACGCCGAGCACCTCAGCAGATAGTAGTAGCACAACACCAAATAAAACAAGTAGTGAGGTACCTGCTAGTTCTTCATCCTCAGAACCAGAGTCTAGTGCCTCATCAGCAGTAACATCGCAAACAAGTTCGAGTGCAAATAACGTTTCGGGGTAGGTCAATAATGTTTACAGTGCTTGATTTAGTTAATCATTATTTAGGTTATTTTACAACTAGCTCTAAAATAAAAGGGCGTATTTATACCGCAGTTAGTGCAGTCGGTGTTTGGTACCTAGTTTATCTAGCCTATCGTTTTTGTTAATGGTCGTTGGTTACGGGGATCATTGATAGCCGCAGTGTTTGTTTTGTTGCTATACTTTGTGGTGCTAAATATACTATATTATTTTACAAACGCTACTGCTAAGTGGGATGTGTCACCACATATTGAAAAAATGCTTGGTGGGCCACATGTTGAGGAAGAAACAACTAAACAACCCACAATGGTCCCAACTAATGGGTTATATCAACGACAAAATGTTATGACTGGTGTTGTTGAAAGT
>AEMJ01000589.1 GCA_000166735.2 Leuconostoc inhae KCTC 3774
ACCCCACCACCAGCTGTTAAAGGAATAAAAACAGCAGACGAAACACGTTCAATCATCTCTATCATTGTCGTTCGCCCTTCCAAAGTTGCCGAAATATCTAAAAAACAAGTTCATCTGCGCCAGAATTTTGATAAGCAATTGCCGTATCAACTGGATCACCAACATCTTGCAAGTTAAGAAAATTAATGCCTTTCACAACACGACCGTTTTTAACATCAAGTGCCGGTACAATACGTTTTGCTAATGCCATACTATTCCTCCAATTCAGCTAACTGTGTCAGCGATATGCTACCTGAAGCTAAAGCCTTGCCAACAATAATATCTTGTATGCCGGCTTGATTTAAAGCAACCAAATCACTCATTTGCGCGATACCACCACTAGCTATAATATTAGCCGTCACAAAGTGTTGTTGTAGTTTAACTAATAGGTCAATGTTTGGTCCTTGAAGCATGCCATCACGAACCACATCAGTCACAATAAAATGTTTCACGCCAATAGCTATCATGGCAGACAACAATGTTTCAAAACTAATATTTGACTGTTCAAGCCATCCCTCTGTTGCAATTTTTCCATCTTTGCCATCGATACCAACAGCAATTAATTCACCATATTTTTCAACTGCTTGCCGTACCAAAGTGGGATTTTTTAAAGCAACTGATCCAAGAATGACACGATTTATTCCGGCATTGTAATATTGTTCAATTTGGTCTAGTGTTCGAATACCTCCACCAACCTCTAGGAAACCAGTAAAGTTTTGCCGTATGGATAGAATCGTCTTGAAGTTAGCTGCTAAACCGGACTTTGCGCCATCTAAGTCAACAACATGTAATGCATGTAAACCGGCCTTATCAATTTTTTTGCTTGTGCAACGGGATCTGAGTCGACTACTGTGACGGCATTGTAATTGCCTTGTAATAAGCGGACTGATTGACCGCCTAATAAATCAATTGCAGGTAATATCACACGTTCACCGCCTTATCTGATACCATATTTGCAAAAGCTTGCCAAACACGTAACCCGACTTCACCAGATTTTTCTGGATGAAACTGTGCCCCAATAATATTATCTTTTATAACAACACTTGGCACTTGTACACCATAATCAACGCTAGCCGCAATATATTTCGGATCTGTTTTGACATAATATGAATGTACAAAATAAGTAAACTCATTTTTAATGCCTTGCGTTAAGGCATTCTCAATCGTAACACTGTTTTGATTCCATCCCATTTGCGGCACTTTAAAACCAGTATTTTGTGGTAATCTCACTACTTCACCTGGAATAAGTCCAAATCCGATTGTTTCACCAAATTCTGTTGATGAGTCAAATAACAACTGCATGCCTAAACAAACCCCTAAAATCGGTGTACCATTGTTTGCTGCTTTTTTAATTGGTACTAAAAGTTGGTTCTCATTGATTTTGTCCATGGCCGTTTTATAAGCGCCAACACCAGGAATGACAAGACCGTCTGCTGCTAAAATTTCGGAAGGATCTTTTGTTAATTTGGCTGCTAATCCCACATACTTTATTGCTTTCATGACATTGAAAATATTACCAGCGCCATAATCAATTACTACAATAACCGGATTTTCTTTTGACATTAAATCACCCCTTTGGTTGAATTAATCCCTTTAATTTCAGGATTAATCGTCACTGCTTGGCGCATTGCACGCCCCATTGCTTTGAAAATACTCTCAATTTTGTGGTGTGTATTACGACCATAAAGCACTTCAATATGCACATTGGCACGTGCTTGGTCTGCAAATCCTTGCCAAAAATCTTCAACCACTTCTGTTTCAAATGATCCTAACAATGGTGCTGTCAGTTCTGCTTGAAAAACTAAGTAGGCACGTCCAGATAAATCGACTACCGCACGTGACAAGGTCTCATCCATCGGTATCAATTGTGCACCGTAGCGCTCAATACCTGATTTATCACCCAGTGCTTGCGTAAACGCCTCACCTAATGCAATACCAATATCTTCAGTTGTATGATGTGAATCAACATTTAAGTCACCATTAACTGTTACTTGCAAACCAAAACGGCCATGCTTGGCAAATAGTGTGAGCATATGGTCAAGATACCCAATGCCCGTATTCACTGAAATTAATGTTTGCTCATCGATTGCTAACATTAATTTGATTTGTGTCTCAAATGTATTTCTGGTGATGTTTGCTATTCTTGACATCGTTAATTTATCCTTTTCTATCCATCTCTATACATTAATATTAAGCGACTTATGACTGACGAATTTCAATTGCGCGCGCGTGTCCTTCCAGACCTTCTTCACGTGCTAACACTGTGACATCATTAACGTCATCTAATAATGCATCTTTTGAATAGTACAAATATTGAATACGTTTTTGAAAATCCCAGACACCCAATGCTGAACTAAATCGCGCTGTTCCACCAGTTGGCAAAATATGATTTGGTCCAGCTAGATAATCGCCTAATGGCTCAGAAGCGTATTTACCTAAAAATACTGAACCTGCATTTTGTATTTTATTGATGTAATCATATGCATTTTCAAGCTGAATTTCCAAATGTTCTGGTGCAACTGCATTCATTAAATCAATCATATTATCAATTGTATCAACCAAGTAAATAAAGCCATTATTATCAATCGCCTCTCGAGCAATAGCTGCCCTTGGCAAGGTATTTAGCTGTACATTCACTTCGTCAAAAACTGCCTGGGCTAACTTTTCTGAGTTCGTAATTAAAATGGCGCGCGCATTGATATCGTGTTCAGCCTGTGACAACAAATCAGCAGCTACATCTTTAGCTCGTGCTGATTCGTCAGCCAAAATACCAATTTCTGATGGGCCAGCAATCATATCAATCGCCACTTGTCCAAAGACTGCACGCTTAGCAGTCGCGACGTAAGCATTTCCTGGTCCTGTGATTTTATCTACCTGTGGTATTGATTCAGTCCCGTAAGCTAACGCTGCAATTGCTTGTGCCCCACCGACTTGGTAAATACTATCAATACCAGCAATTCGTGCTGCAGCTAATACAGCGTCATTTAAACCATTTTTTGTGGTGGTGTCACCATAATAATGGTTTCAACACCGGCAATTTTTGCTGGTAATGCATTCATCAAAACAGATGATGGATAGGCTGCTGTTCCTCCTGGCACATAAATTCCTACTGCCGACAATGGCGTGACTTTTGTGCCCCTTGTCACACCAGAACGTGGTGACTCTTCAAAAGACTGTTGCAATTCTAATTGATGAAATGAGCGAATATTTACGGCTGCTTTTTCTAATGCCTTTATGACCGCAGGATCAACATTTTTAACTGCTAAATCAATTTGTTCTGCGCTTACTTTCAATTCATCCAGCGAAACATGATCAAATTCTTTGGCATATGCTTTTAAAGCAATATCTCCTTTTTCACGTACGTTTTTAATAATGTTTATCACTCGTGATTCAACCAGTGGATCACTTGTTTTTGATGTTTGCTGACGTATACGTGATTTGATTTGATCAATTGACTCATTTTTAATAATTTGCATCGTTTTTTCCTCACTTTGTCTGATTTAGTAACGTGATTAAGTTTTCAATCACTTGTTTAATTTTGATTGAAATTGCAATAAGGCACCTGGTCGGACAAGTAAGTGTGTTGCCACTTCACCAACTGTGTCATAAATAACAAGATTATTTTCACGTAAAGTATCACCAGTTTGTGTAATATCAATAATCGCATCTGACAAACCAGTTAACGGCCCTAACTCGACCGAACCTGACAATTTAACTAATTCAACGTCTTCTCCATGTTGAGAAAAATAACGACTAGCCGTTTTAGGGTATTTAGTTGCAATACGTTTACGTTGTATCCCATTAATCATAAAATTTTGAGGGGCTGCTAGTACAAATGCCGCTTGCCCCGTTTGTAGGTTCAAAACATCATAGTGATTTTGAATTTGTTCAGCAATCGTATCTGAACCGACAATACCAACATCGCCAATGCCACGATCTAGGTACTTAATCACGTCATCAGGTTTTACCAAAATAAAGCGATAAATACCATCTGGACTATCAAATACTAACTTTCGATCTTGATTTTCTAAAGGTGTTGTATCAATACCAGCTGATTTTAATAACGGGCGCGTATCTTTTTCAACACGTCCTTTGGCCAGTACAACAACAATTGGTTCCTCAGGGTTATGATCTGCCACCTCGCGTTGCCATTCAGCCATAATTGTATCAATATTGAAACCCATCCCCACTGCCGGTAAGCTTTCTGTTTGAAAACTTTCTAATAAGCGATCATAACGACCACCACTAAAAAGATAACGTCCCAGACTTGGTACAAAACCACGTATAATTGTACCTGTATAATAAGGTTGTGGGGATGCCGCTGCAAGATCAACAGTAACAGCGACATCAGGATAATGTTCATGAATGAACGTTGCTAATTTCAACCAACGATCAACAAGATCATTTACTTCCGGCAAATCTTGTAACTGCCACATCACAGTTTCACCATCTTCACCAAATGCCAAAGGCCATCTAGTTAAGTGTGCCGGAAAATCTTTTATTGTCATTCGAACTTTCTCAAAAGCTGTCATATTTTTACTTTCAATCGCTTGTTTAAGTAATTTTTGCTGTTTACTTGATATATCAAGCGTGCCTAAGACACGATCAATTAATCTTGTATCGCTAATTACAACTTGAACATCCGCAATTTCAAATTGCTGCGCAAAATCTAACATAATATCCAATGCCTGTATTTCAGCCTTAAAACTGCTATCGCCAATTAATTCAATGCCGGCCTGTGTCTCCTGATTGTATTCTCCAGATAGATAATCAGTACGTCGAAAGACATCACCAATATAGTAAAATTTTTGAACACGTGCTTGTTGTGATTTAGATGCCAAAAATCGTGCAACAGGCAAAGTTAGGTCTGGTCGTAACACTAAATTTTCACCCATTTGATCACGCAGATGAAACACATTATCATGTTGATATTGTTCAAAAACACTTTCTCGTTCAATCAATGGTGTATTAATGGCCACAAACGCTTTTTTATTTAATGTTTTGCTGATCAAATGCGTTATTTGCTGTTTTTGCACCAAAGCTTCACCAAATTCATCATGTGATCCTGCTGCTAAGATTTTTTCGCCCATCAATTTCTCCTAATTATAATATTTTTCCAATAAAAAACGTCCTTACAAACTATAATCATAGTTTGCAAGGACGTTTATACGTGTTCCCACCTTGATTTTAGATAAACTTACGTCTATCTACTCATTCACCCATTACAATAGGTGTACTCGGTATCGGGAGTTTCCGAAATGACTTTTGATCATTTCTCTCGTCGGTGTGTTTCATTGAATACGTAGGCGCTCATCTCAATGCGTTAGCTTAAGCACTTTCTGTACAACGTGATTTCAATTACTTTTCCAACTTCAGAAATTATTTATTAGATTAAACTAATCATACACCCATAATATTATATGTCAATACTTATTTTTCGTTTTTTAAAGTATCAGATACAGTCATATTATAGAATTGGCCAACAGCACTCACCTCGTGTGCATCAGAACCATAAACTAATTCAATCCCTAGATCATTTGCTTTTTGAACAATATCAAGGGTTGGATAAGTTTCACCATTATAAGGTTTCATAAGTCCAGCCGCATTATAGTCAAGTTGAAAATGATCATTTTTAATTTGCATTAACAGATCATCAATTCGCAATTGATTATCAACATCAAATTTTGGCAGATTAAAATATTTTTGGTACTTTCGAATTAACGTCATATGTCCAATTCTAATGACAATGTCATTTGGTAAAGTTGCCGCAAAACGTACACTTTTTTGCACTGTATTAAAATAGTTTTTAAATACAGTTTGTGGCAAACTATGAATATCAGGAAAGTACTTTGCTAACGTCTCTGGATCAAAATCAATTGGTGCAACTAACTTATCATGGTTTGGCAAAAAATGAACTGATACAACTACTTCATCTAGCCAGT
>AEMJ01000588.1 GCA_000166735.2 Leuconostoc inhae KCTC 3774
TACAGTTTGTGGCAAACTATGAATATCAGGAAAGTACTTTGCTAACGTCTCTGGATCAAAATCAATTGGTGCAACTAACTTATCATGGTTTGGCAAAAAATGAACTGATACAACTACTTCATCTAGCCAGT
>AEMJ01000587.1 GCA_000166735.2 Leuconostoc inhae KCTC 3774
GAACTTGCGGCGTGCGCTCAATCTCAGGAAAATATTTAACCAACGTTTCTGGATCAAAATCAATTGGTGCAACTAACTTATCATGATTTGGCAAAAAATGAACCGATATCACTAATTCATCTAACCAGTCTGCTTGTGTGATGATAAATTGCCTTAATTCTGATTCATAGTTTTCTAAATAATCGAGCTCGAAACCACTTTTAATATCAATTTGATTCACATATTTAACTGAACGCGTTTAACTTCTTTGATACACTGGTAATTCTGTGCGCAACATTGCCGAACCATGACGGGCCTCGCTTGGTCCTGTAAAGTGGTTTAAAAATGCTGTGGGTAATGGTGCGTGTTCTGTGACTACATATTCAGTAAACCCGAGTGAAATTGCGCGTTCGATATAATCATCTAGAGATTCATTAGACCCATGATGTGAAAATCGTGTATGTGTATGCCCATCTTTTTTATCATCAATGTTACTCCTT
>AEMJ01000586.1 GCA_000166735.2 Leuconostoc inhae KCTC 3774
ATCGTTGGTTCAATTAGTTTTACTTTAGGCCATTTAGGTGACATTGTCTACATTCGTCATCTCGGCTGGCTAATATCGGGTAATTTTATTGCTGGTCGCTACATCACCACTCATAATACCAAAAAATTGCTCAGTGTCAAACCCGAGTTACGTCAAGATGGCATTTATACCCAACTTAAAATCACATTTGACTCTCAGGCACCCGTCCATATTGCTATTGCTGCTTTACTAGACATTTGGGGGACAAAATCTAATCCGTTAACAAGGATCAAATGGCTTCCTGGACAAAATGATTCGTATGAATTGACGTCATAACCGTTATTTTTATAATTGTAACAAGTTATTTAATTATATCTAAATTAGTTTCCTCTATAGCATTAAAACATGTTTCACTTGGATATTGGAAAATCTAAAAGCCAACTTATCAATTATTCATTCTATTAACAATTGTCCACTACCAAAAAATGCTGTCGTTTTAATCAAATCATTACTATTACAGTGATGATTTTTTTAATTGCTAATTAGCCATGATCACTAATATTATTTTCAAAAAAATGTTTGGTTTTAATTTCTTGACTAATAATGGGTAACATGCTTTTCAGAACGCTTGGCTGGTTCATAGCATATAAATGAATCCCGTCTACGCCATGATCTAATAACTCTTGAATTTGTTTGAGTGCATATTCGATGCCCGCTTTTTTAAATCTTCCGAATTGTCTTCATATTTATGAACAATGTTAACCAACTCTGTCGGTAATGGTGACCCAATCATATGTGTCACACGTTCAATCTGTGTTTTACTAATGATTGGCATCACACCAGCAGACACTGGCACTTTAATATAATTATTTTTTAATCTTTCTTGCATGTTATAATACATATCATTGTCAAAGAAAAATTGAGAAATCAAAAAATCAGCGCCACTGGCAATTTTTTCTTTAGTGCCGGCTATACTAATACCGGTAATTGGATTGCCAGTATAACCTTCTGGGTAAATTGCTGCCCCAACATTAAAATCACGCAATTGTTTAATACCATAAATTAAATCTTTAGCATAAGGATAGTTGACATTAACATAAGTTTTATCTCCTAAATCACCACGCAAAGCCAGTATATTTTCGATATTTGCTTGTTCAACTTTGGCAAGAATATCTCGTAAACTTTCTGGCGTTTGATTCACACCAGTTAAATGATGCAGCGCAGTAACACCTAAATGCGTTTGGATATATTGTGCTAAATTGCATGTCTTTGTATTATCACCTAATCCGCCGGCACCATATGTCACACTGATATAGTCAACGCCTAATTTTTGTGGGTTAACTTCATCCAAAGTGCGATAAAGTAATTCAATACCGGTCTCTTTTTTGGGTGGAAAAATTTCAAATGACAGTACTGGTGCTGACTTCGTATAATATATTTTAGATATTTTAGTCATCTTCTCGTCCTTATTATTATTGTTTTCAACCTGTCGAATTAGACCATAATACCATATACTACATTGTAACTTTTCAAGAACACATTGGTTACAATATATCACTATGTCAGTAATATATTTTTAAATCAATTATTATCATCGACCCGCTTGATTGACGATACAAATTATCGCTTCGTGCTTATAATGGCCAGAGCTATTTCATTAATATCCTCAGGACTTGTTCTGCAGCAACCACCAATTAAACTAGCCCCAGCAGCCAGCCACACTGGTACTAATTCATCCCAGTTAATTGGTCCATGTTGACTAACCCAACGTTTAGTTGCTGGATCATAATCATCGCCGGCATTAGGATAAACAACTATTTTTTTACTTGTATTTGGTGTGATATTTTTTAAAGCTGGTAAAATATTTTGAGGCGAGGTGCAGTTGACTCCAATAGCTTTAATTTGGCTAATCGATTCAAAATAAGCAACCGCTTCTGATAGTGGCGTACCATCCCACAAATGATCGCCATTTTCTGTGGCAAACGATAAATACGCATCAACAGACGGGAACTCTTGTTGTAGTAAGTGTCCCAAGGCCTTAGTCTCATCAAAATTCGGCATCGTTTCCAAGGCAAGTACATTCACCCCATCAGCAATTAAACGAGCAATACGAGGCCGATGAAATGTTTGATATTCAGATTCTGATAAATGATAATCACCAGTATACTCAGCACCATTTGCCAGATAAGCACCATAAGGTCCAACCGATCCCGCGATTAAACCATCACTTCGATTAGAATTTTCAAGACCACGCTTAGCTAAATTGACAGCTGAGTCTATAAGTTCATATGCTTTTTTGTCACTTAATCCCTGATCCGTAAAAGATTTTACATGTGCTTGGTAGGTATCAGTAATCGCTAACGAAGCCCCAGCGTTAAAATAATTTTTATGAATTTCACAAATATTCTCTGGTGATTGAACCAATGCCGAAGCAGACCACCAGCTATTATTCACATCAATCTGTCGCTTTTCAAGCTCACTACCCATCCCACCATCTAATATAACTACCCCTGATTCAATATATGATTCAAACTTTGTCATGCCAATTCTCCTACTTTATTTTTTGGTCACTGTTACTGTTGACCCATGTCGCTTTGGCCACCACTTAAACTTTAAATAATAATAACCATATACTAAAATTATAAATGGTATTGACCATAACAGCGCTGCTCGTTGATCAGGATCAAAAATAACCAAAATAATTGACAACGATGAACCAATAAATCCCGCTAGTGGCAAAAGTGGATAGGCCCATTTTGGATAACGTAATTCTTGGGTTCGCTTTTCACGTTTTAGTAGTTGATAATACTTATAGTGTGACCAACTAATCGCTACCCAAACAAACACCACCGCTAATCCTGAAACTTCTACTAATATGAGATACAATGACCCTGCAGCCATAAAACTTGAACCTAGAGCTAAAATCCCTCCCACAAGGCTTGCCAAGAGTGCTCTAATTGGAATACCATTTTTATTTACTTTTTCAAATTTGTTAGAAATTAATCCTTCATGACTCAATGACCACAACATACGTGTCGAAGCATATAGACCTGAGTTAGCCATTGAAATGATACCAGTTAAAATGACAAAATTCATGATATCTGCGGCATAAGGTATGCCAATCATACTAAATACTGTGACAAATGGACTTTGAGTAACAGCCGCTTTTTCGTAAGGAATAATTGCTGCCAAAATAGTAATACTACCAATGAAGAAAATAACTTGACGCCACCAAACTGCTTTTATTGCTTTAGCTATGGCACGACTTGGATCTGCAGCTTCACCAGCTGTAATGGCCATCAGTTCGGTGCCACTAAAGGCAAAATTAACCGCTAACATTGTTGTAAATACAGCGCCAATGCCATTTGGAAAAATGCCATGACTGAAAATATTTTGAAAGCCAACATGTTGCGTTTGACTAGAATGTAACCTACCCGTTAGAATTAATACGCCAATGATCAGAAATGCGACAATGGCAACAACCTTAATAGCAGCTAACCAATATTCACTTTCACCAAATATTTTAACTGAAAATATATTACTCAATAAAATAATAACCAGAAATACACCGGAAAATGCCCACACAGGAATATTTGGAAACCATCTTTGCATAATAATACCTGATGCAGTAAATTCAGACCCTAAAGCAATGGTCCATGTTAGCCAATAAGAGATAGCAACGAAAAATCCAGTGGCTGGCCCTATTAACTTTTGTGCATGATAATGAAATGCACCTGTTTGTGGCATCGCAATTGATAATTCAGCCACACTTAGCATCACTAAATAGACTAAAACTGCACCCACAGAATACGCTAAAATTGTGCCAACAGCTCCTGCTGTGTGAATTGTGTAAGCAGATGACAAAAATAACCCTGTCCCAATACCACTGGCTAAGCCAATCATTTGTATTTGCCGTGCTGTCATTGCACGTTTTAATTTTCCTGCCATCATATCCTCGATCCAGTTCATTTAATTGTAACCAATTACTAAAACGATAAAAACAAAAAATCCCGCAGTTTGAACTTAATCAAACTGCGGGACGACTTATCGTGTTACCACCCGGTATTTGTATGTTTAAAAACATACCTCATACAATCGCTATGATTTAAAAAAACTAAAACATAGGAATTATTGTTGCTATAACGGGCACACCCGGTCATTGCTCACAACGCATTAACGTATGCTCACCATGGCGTATCTCTCCAAGACCATTTTCATATAATCACGCAATCTACTTTCACCAAACATAGATTCTCTTAGTGTGCTCATGATATTACTTATCTCTTCACTGTTGA
>AEMJ01000585.1 GCA_000166735.2 Leuconostoc inhae KCTC 3774
GCCGCCTTTAAGGTATAGCGCTTGTGCCTTGTTATTTTCAGCCATATCAATATTAGCATTTTCGTGCCAATTTTTGAGTTTGCTAAGTGCTGATTGATCACTGACTAATTCTGTCTTTAAAAATTGAGCCGAAATTTGTTTCGTCAAATCGTCTTCAGTTGGCCCTAACCCGCCAATCAAAATAATTAAATCAGACCTTTTATTTGCAACATCTAAAGCCTCTAACAGACGGCTGGCATTGTCTCCCACAATTGATTGATGATAGGATTCAATACCCATTTCACGCAATGCACGTGCAACATATGGTCTGTTAGTATCTATGATCTCTCCTAATAATAATTCAGTACCAACAGAAATAATTTCAGCTTTCATATATATTTTCCTCCTCTACTATAGTGCTATCGCTTCGGTAATTACTTTAAATTCATCAATATTTTGATACCTATCGCCAATCAAAACGCCGTCATAACCAATTTTATCAGCCAACTTAATACCTTCTTCATCAACATGACCACCCATAATCAGTTTAAAAGTTCTAGGACCATTTCCAGAAATTTTTAAATCTTCTAAATACTGATGCAACATCATATAAACAGCTTCCATTTCAACATCTGAGTAAGTTGAATACCCTAATTTAATTGATTGCAATGATTCATAAACCACAACAATATCTCGATTAATTAAAGACGTTTTTTTGATAATACTTTTAAATTCTCTCAACACCAA
>AEMJ01000584.1 GCA_000166735.2 Leuconostoc inhae KCTC 3774
AAACGTCAAGAACACCTTGTCATCAAGACTTTGCATGCGTGATTACAACCAATTTTTGCTATTACGATACCAACATTTGTCAAATTATTTTTAACGTTTACAAACTCCTTAGTGTGACCAAAGAACAGGATGAACATTTTAGTTCACACTCTTTTCAAAGTTTACTAATACTTAGTGAGCACATTGTGAACTCATTTATGGTCATTACTCATATTGATAGCACGCCTTCTGAAAAAGGCGCTTACGCGAGAC
>AEMJ01000583.1 GCA_000166735.2 Leuconostoc inhae KCTC 3774
CATAGTGTTAATAACACTATTATTAACCCAATTTTTATTAAAGTTCATAAATAATTGACCGGAAGATTTTTGTTGTTCATCATAATTTGTTGGCATATAATACGAGTTCACTTGATACCACCATGCTTTTACGTAATCAAAAGGATATCTTTTTCCTAATGCTAGCCAAAGTCTTGCAAATTTCAAAGTACTATATTTTTCTTTTCTTTCAAAAAATCTTCAAAAGCCTTTTTTTGAGACTTATTCGTGCCATAATATTTATTACCATAACTAAATTTAACATAATCTGCTAGATTAGGGTTATATGCTTGCGTAATTTTTTTCAGAGGTATTATTTCATTTAATTCAACGTATAACTTATTTTCTCTAAATGTGATTCATTTTTCTTAACAGTGTAGGCAACTTGTTGCAATGGTACACTAATTGGATCTCCAGGTAATCCTGGCATAACATACATATTTGGAAAAATCACTTTACTAATGATAGACATTGAAAAGATTAATAATAATAATCCCCATAATATTTTTTACTTTTGAGCACTATACTACTTACAAATAAAACAATAACAACAACATAATAACCATCAGTCCTAAATGCTGATATTAATATTGAACCTATAAACAACTCCAATAAATGATTATTGATTTTTTTTCTTCAGCGATTGA
>AEMJ01000582.1 GCA_000166735.2 Leuconostoc inhae KCTC 3774
GCTCCAAGTAATTAAACCAATATACATCACTGCAATACCACCAATAGCAATAATACCGGTTTTGGCTGTGATTTTAGCAATCGTTCCGCTGTCTAAAAAGCCAAGTCCTTGAATTGCTCTAACAATACTGATGCCAAATGTTAGAGCAGCTATCGCATCAAGTGTATTATAACCTTCCAAAAAAGCGGATGAAAAGGCACTGGTTTGATACGCTGATGTTGGTGTATGTGCTAATCCGCCCATAGGATGAATCACCGCAATTAAAATATGATGCCAATTAAAATGACAAAAATCGGATTTAAATACTTACCAATATATTTGGTCACGTTTTTTCACGAGAGCCCAACCAAAATACTGTCATAAAAAATATGGCTGAAAAAATAAACAAGCCTATTTGCTGCATACCTTGAGGTAACCAATTACCAAAACTCAACGAGTAAGCTACTGTCGCAGTACGTGGCGTTGCAATCATTGGCCCAAGCGACACGTGTGCTGCTATCAAGAAAAAAATTGCAAAGCCGCTGCCTAATGGTTTTGCTAAATCATAGACGCCCGCCGACCTCGTTTGTGATAACGCAATTAAGGCTAACAGTGGGATAACTGTCGCACTTAACAAAAAGGCAATTGTGGCAGTTAGCCAATGTCCTCCAGCTAATTGTCCCAAGTGTACTGGGAAAATTAAATTTCCTGCCCCAAAAAAACTACCAAATATTAAGGAAGACAACAAC
>AEMJ01000581.1 GCA_000166735.2 Leuconostoc inhae KCTC 3774
ATTATCACGTTTAATTTATCTGAGAATGGCACGATAGCGCTTATGCAAATCACAACGTATTACTTAGGTGATTTAGGTGGTGCATTCTTAGCTGTTATGGGTATTCTGGCTGTTTTAACCACTGCTATTGGATTAACAGCATCGTTCGCACAGGATTTTCATCGTATTTTTCCAAAATTATCCTATAAAAATGGTTATTTGTCACAATATTTTTGTCATTTATCGCGTCAAATTTTGGTTTGGATACAATTATTAGTTGGGCATTACCAGTGTTAATGTTTTTATATCCAATTGCAATTACCTTAATATTATTGGGCGTACTATCACCACTGTTTAATAATGCGCGTATTGTGTACTTACCCACAATGATATTAACATTTATTCCGGCTATTTTAGATG
>AEMJ01000580.1 GCA_000166735.2 Leuconostoc inhae KCTC 3774
CTGCCAAAAAGGACTGAACTTAAACCAACAGATGTTGTTATTGATGCCTATTCCGGTATTGGTACGATTGGCATAACAATTGCTAATCGCGTTCGGCAGGTAATTGGCGTTGAAGTCATTCCTGGTGCAGTGGCGGATGCTCAAAGTAATATGCGTGCCAATAACATTAACAATGCTGCTTATATCCTTGCCGATGCACCAAAACAATTTGCAAAATGGCAATCAGAAGGTTTACAACCAAAACGTTGTGTTTGTTGATCCACCACGACGAGGATTAACTGGTGAGTTAATTCAGGCAACAACTAAAATGGGACCAGATAAATTGGTTTACATTAGTTGTAATCCGGTAACATTAGTACGTGATGCAGCTGAAATTATTCAAAATGGCTACCATATTGATGACCCTATTGTGCCAGTTGATCAATTTCCACAAACATCTCATGTTGAAAGTATTACAATATTCAAGAAAATTCTT
>AEMJ01000579.1 GCA_000166735.2 Leuconostoc inhae KCTC 3774
TTTAGACAAAGTGACATCATAATGATCAGGGTGATTAAGTCGTTTAAAACGATCGGGTAATTCTAATAAAGCATTTTTTGCATATGTTTGTATCTCTTGGATGGTGGGTAGGTCATATACTTTTTGACCAGTAGTAAAAATATCATGTAATATTGGCTTACCAGAGCTTAATTCTGTTGCAAAAGATAACATGTCGCCAGATTTT
>AEMJ01000578.1 GCA_000166735.2 Leuconostoc inhae KCTC 3774
AATGATAATTTTGGGTATTCGGCAAAAAAGTCAATATGCGCGACTGGTATTGTTTGGCGTTGCAACGCTGTTATTTGTGCAAGTACTGATTAATTTGGGTGGTGTAGTCGGCATTTTGCCAATTACAGGTGTTGTTTTCCCGTTTATTTCTGGTGGCGGATCATCTTATATTGTTTTTAGTGCAGCAATTGGTTTGACTTTAAATATTGCTGCGACACAAAAAAAACTAGTCGCTATTCACCCAGCAGACATCATTGCTAGAAAGGATTTAAAATGACATTAGAAATACAACCGCGTCGTGCTTTGTATGTTTATTTAAAAAACAATCGGCATGCAACACAATTAAAAAAATTCGGTCAATTAACTTATGTTTCTCAAAAAATGAGTTTTGCCATGATTTACGTTGATGATATTGACGTTGATCAAAAAATCGAAAAAATTAAACAGTATAAATTTGTTAGAGATGTTTTACAATCACCACGTCCAGATATTGATCCGGATTTGGGTGACATGCATGATGATATTTTCTTTGAAAACTATGATGAGGAGAGCGTAAATTGACGTATAGCTGGAACTAGTAATCTAAATTAATGTTACTAGCAGTAGCGACAATACGCGTATTGATACGATGCGAGTGGTAGCTGGCCGATTCCGTGGCACAAGATTAGAAGCGGTTGTGGGTGATAAAACACGTCCCACAACTGATAAAGTGAAAGAAGCAATGTTTAGCATGCTGATGCCATACTTAGATGGTGAAGAGGTACTAGATTTATATGCCGGAACGGGGGGCCTTGGTATTGAGGCTGTGTCTCGTGGTATGGGACATGCAACTTTAGTTGACCGCCAAGTTCAAGCGATTCAAGTGATTCAAAATAATATTGAAAAAACACATGATAAAGAGGCCTTTACAGTCTTAAAAATGCCATCTCAGCAAGCACTTCAAAAATTTTCTGAAGAAAAACGCAATTTGATCTTATTTTTCTAGATCCACCATACGCTAAAGAAACACTTGATGCAGACATGCATTATATGGTAGATCATCACTTATTATCCGATGGTGCCATAATTTTAGCTGAGAGTAATGATGTAGCAAATTTACCAGTTGAAAATGATACATTTGAAATTATACGACAAAAACAATATGGTATAACTGTTGTCACGATTTACCAATACAATAGTTTATAACGAGATTGACAAGGGGAAACAAATATGAGTATTGCATTATTTCCAGGTAGTTTTGATCCGTTGACTAATGGTCATTTAGACATTATTCGTCGTGCAAGTAAAATGTTTGATACGGTGTTTGTTGGTGTAGGTAATAATACGAGTAAGCAAGCGCTATTTACGCCCGAAGAAAAGATAGCACTGATATCAGTTACTGTTGCTGACTTAGATAATGTTAAAGTTGCTGTGATGCACGGGTTGACAGTACAATTTATGGCAGAAATCAACGCTGGATTTATTGTTCGCGGGTTGCGTAACAGTAAAGATTTTGAATACGAACGTGATATTGCAGGTGTCAATAGTGCACTAGCTGATGTTGAAACAATTTTATTATTGTCTAAACCAGAAAATCAAAATATTTCTAGTTCAATGGTTAAAGAGATCGGTGCAATGGGTGCAGATAATATGGCAAAGTTTGTGCCTAAAGTAGTTGTTGATGCACTAAAGGAACGGTTAAATTAATGCATAAAAAAGTAAAATTATAGCGGCAATTGTTGCCGTTTTTGTAATTATTGGTCTAGTATGGCTTGTTCGTCCGCTTGATGGCTATATTGAAAGTCCTGGTGAAGCAGACGATTTATCACAATTTGTAAAGATTGATGGCAAAAATGATACATCAAAGGGTCGTTACAATATCACATCGGTATATCTTTCTCGGGCAAATGGTTTTAGTTATTTGCAAACAAAAATAAATCCACACATGTCTTATGCCAAGTCTGAAGATATTATGGGTGGGCAAAGTTCTGAAGTATTTAATGAAGTGCAGAATTTTTATATGCAAAGTGCCATTGCTAATGCTGAGCAAGTAGCATTTAAGAAGGCAAATCAAGAAATAACGGCAACTTATCGTGGCATATATGTGTTAAGTGTGAGTGACACATCACACTTTAAAAAATCAATTAAGGTTGGGGACACTATTACAGCCGTTGATGGGCATCATTATGAAAATTCTGATGGCTTTATTAAATATCTTGCCAATAAGAAAAAAGGTGTTCGAGTGACAGTTGATTACCTACGTAACGGGAAAAAAGGGCAAACTTCGGGAGACACTATCAAGCTACCTAGTAGTAAATCACCTGAATATCCTAATGGTCGGTCGGGCATTGGTATTGTTTTGACAGACAATGTCGCAGTTTCAACATCACGAAAGATAACTGTTGATCCAGGCAAAATTGGTGGCCCTTCGGGTGGTTTAATGTTTACATTGCAAATGTATGATCAACTTACCGGTAATAAACTGTCTAAAAATCGTAATATTTCTGGTACTGGGACGATGAATGTTAACGGCTATGTTGGTGAAATTGGTGGTATTGATAAGAAAGTTATTGCTGCAAAGGAAGCAGGATCAACTGTATTTTTTGCGCCTTATATCGTACCAACTAAAGAAATTTTGAAGTATGAAGAACAACATAAAACAAATTATGAACTTGCTAGAGATACAGCAAAAAAATATGCGCCAAATATTAAAGTTATCCCTGTAGAAACATTTCAAGATGCAGTAAATTATCTTGAAACAGGTAAAGTAATTAAAACAACAGATAAGGTAAAATAAAAAATAGACGACATCTTTTTATAAAGATGTCGTCTATTTTTTATATTTTATGAACATATATGCTATTAATCCAACCACTGTTGGCAAGTTTGTACCACAGAAGACCGTTTTCATGACGCTCCTCTTTTGAAATAGCAACAAGATCACCATCTAAAACGCTACCAATTGGTAAACCATAAGGAGTGGCAAATATCTCAGTTGACATATTTGGTAAGAAGTTAACTAACGCATTCGGTTGATTATTTTCGACGTTTAAGTCTTGTATATAGTTAATATTTTCGACATTAGGCGCTGTATCTGATAATGACATTAATGATGCATCATAACGTATCCAAACATGATCGCCAACTTGGTACCAAAATTGACCATTTCCTGAAATGACACGTAGTGGTGTTGCCCAATAACTGTCAGGAGGTAACGTTGTTGAAATATTAGCATAGTCGTCGGGATCTGTATGAGCAAGCGTTTCAACATGTAATGCAATATACATATTAACACGATGTGCGTCACGCCAGCTTTGTGGCCGATAATTTAGGTGTAGAGATTGTGGCAAACTACCGAAAATACCGGATAGTTCACCTGAATTATCAACATACACATAGTTTGGAATGTTTGGCGTGTCAATTGTATAAGTTGTTTTGGACAAACCGTCTAAACGTTCGGGCGGTAAAAGTTGTTCGTGGGTCGCAATATTTTCATAATAAATCCAAATGGGTGATTGATTTGTCATAATTTAACCTCTATCACTATTATATCAAAACTGAGTATTTTACTTAAATGGGTTTGGTGTGGTAAAACGTGAAAAAAGAATATGATGAATTTAATAAAACCACGTATCATAAATAGTCACAGGTTCGTGACGTTTGTGTGCGCTGGTCAAATATAAATGTTCAATTTTTTCAGCATCTTGGGTTGAAATATTTTTTCCTTCTAAATAATCATCGATGCAATCGTATGTGACACCAAGCGCAATTTCATCAGGTAACTGTGGTCGGTCGTCCTCTAAGTCTGCAGTTGGTGTTTTATCGTACAATACTTTTGGTGCCCCTAGGGTCTTAAGCATATCACGGCCTTGTCGTTTATTCAAACGCCATAGCGGATTAACATCGGTGCCCCCATCACCGTATTTTGTAAAGAAACCAGCGAACGCTTCTGCTGCATGATCAGTGCCAATTACAATACCTTGATATTCACGAGCTACGGCATATTGGGCAATCATGCGCATTTTTGGTTTAATAGAGCCACGACTCAAATCGTTGACAACAAGACCACTCTCCTGCAAAGCTAGTGTCATAGCATCAGTAGCCGTTTTGATATTAGTGGTTACAATTTGGCTAGGTTGGATAAAGTTAAGCGCTGAAATGGCATCTGATTCGTCGCGTTGTTTACCATATGGCTGTCGTACAGCGATGAGTTCATAATTAATGGTTGTATTGACGTTTAATTCGTCAATAGCAATTTTAGCAATTTTTCCTGCTAACGTGGAATCTTGGCCGCCAGATACAGCAATAATGCAACTTGTATATTGTGGGTTGTGTTGTAAATATTGTTTTAAAAAATCTACTGAACGGCGAATTTCTGTCAGTGGATCAATGAGTGGCTGAACGTGAAGGTCAGCAATAATCTTTGCTTGTAGTGGACGCATATTAATTCTCCTTGATTTTTAGTCGAACATCAGCAATGGCAGCATCTTTGGCCTCTGCCAATTGTTGAGATAACGCGACGTTGTATTGATCAGGATGATCAAGTCGTTTAAAACGATCGGGTAGTTGTAATAAACTATTTTTTGCATATGTTTGAATTGCTTGTATTGTGGGTAGGTGATAAACTTTTTGACCTTTATTAAAAATATCATGCAATATTGGTTTGCCAGAATTTGATTCTGTTGCAAAAGACAACACGTCACCTGATTGT
>AEMJ01000577.1 GCA_000166735.2 Leuconostoc inhae KCTC 3774
AATTGACAGCATTGTATTGGGCAAGACATAATTTGGATGCTGATTTTATTGGCCTTGTTCATTATCGCAGGTTTTTTCATTTTCAAAGAAAAAGATTTGAATAGCATTTTGTCTGAAACAGATATACAAAACTTGTTGAAAAAAGCACCTGTTCTTGTACCGAAAAAAAGGCGATATTGGATAGAAAGTAGTCAATCTCATTACCGACATGCACATCATGGTATAGCGCTGGATGTTTTACGTGAGGTGATTGCGGATGAGCAGCCTTCATATCTAGCAGTATATGATCGTAATATGGCACGTACATGGGCACATATGTTTAATATGTTTATCATGCGGCGCGCTGAGTATGATGCTTATCTTGACTGGCTATTTGAAATTTTATTTGCCGTT
>AEMJ01000576.1 GCA_000166735.2 Leuconostoc inhae KCTC 3774
GTCAACATTCTATGTTTAGGATTGTATGAAATATGGTAGTATTGAAGTAATACAAATTGTTGAAAAATTGAATTTTAGTAGCATTAATTATTGGAGGGGTTTCATGGCGAAAAATAAAGGACAACAGTCTTGGTATCGTCGACTGTTTTCAGGAAATGATTTATTACAGGGTTTACTTGTTATTTTACTCATCTTATTGATTATTTTTTTGGGTTGGCAAGTG
>AEMJ01000575.1 GCA_000166735.2 Leuconostoc inhae KCTC 3774
TCTCATACTGCTTTTGTAGCGCAACAATGACATTTTTCATCCATTGCCCATCTTGATGATAATTCGTATTTCTATTGTTTTCATAATTCACTTCAACTAAAGGATTTTTGCTTTTTATCAATCACACCACTGAGTGTCACCGTGCCGTTTTTAGAGACATTGGCTCTAATAACGGTATTTGAATCGCCCTTTTCCACCAAATAATGGGTCATCTGTTGCTCAGCTTTGTAACTACTACCATATCCGTGAAAAAAGAGGGTCGGTGTAATGGTGCTTTTTGTTGCATCCCCAACAGTTTTAGTTACCCCTTTGCTAGTGCTAGCATGAACATACCCTATTAAACATATGAGCAACACAAGTGCAACTGGTAT
>AEMJ01000574.1 GCA_000166735.2 Leuconostoc inhae KCTC 3774
TATTTTTCTTTAAATGCGCCATCAAAAATGCCTCCTCGAAAAAGGTTTTCCAAGACCAGTATAACACCGTTAAAAATCTGGTATAGCCTGTTATACCAAAATTCTATTTTGGACAGGCTCTGCGAGGCACGTCATCGACAAGCGATGACAGTAGCGTTTCCCCTTCCTACTGGGGAAACTGCTATTTTACAGCGCCTATTATCCGGCTCGTAAAACCTCCGGCGGGTCACGCCGTGACGGGGCAATTTATCATTGCAGGATCACCTTCAGCGGGAGCATGTCATGCAGAACGCTACCCGCGTGGGGCAAGCTGGTGTCAGCTTAACCACATTAAAAATAA
>AEMJ01000573.1 GCA_000166735.2 Leuconostoc inhae KCTC 3774
AAAAAAGAGCTGGTGTTCCTACGCACTAGCCCTTTTTACTAGAGAGGTTAATCTCCATGTATTTCTTCCTGCCTATATTATAGCATTATATTAGTATTATTTCAAAACATGATATACTTAAAAAGCTGTTGTTTCCTACTATACGCAATGGCAAGGAGGTGAAACTCCATGATATATTTCTTCCAAGAACTAACACAATTGTTCAACGCGATATGTGGTACTGTTGTGACGTTCGCAATTAAACGTTATTTTGATGATCTTAATGATCGTTAAAATA
>AEMJ01000572.1 GCA_000166735.2 Leuconostoc inhae KCTC 3774
TTTTGGGAGATACGATGGGTGAACATAGTCAAAATTATCATTTGAATGCCAAATCAGGTTTTATGAATGATATTCAAAGTATTGTTTATGATGAAAAAACTCAGGAATATAAGTTCTACTATTTGCACAATAAGGATTTTAATATTGGTGGTAATGGCACGGAATGGGAGGCAGTGTCTACGAAAGACTTTGTACACTATAATAGCCTAGGAACAGCTATTAAAAAGTATACGACACCCAATGGGGATATAGCTTCCGGAACGATTTATAAAGACTATGATAACACGTTAGGATTTGGTAAAGATGCGTTAATTAGCTACGTCACTAGCTATGGCGAAAAAGGGCAAACACAAAATATTTGGTTTTCTGTAGATAATGGATTAACTTTCAAGCTTATAAAATAATCCTATCATGACACCTGATAATAAAGATACTAATTTCAGAGAT
>AEMJ01000571.1 GCA_000166735.2 Leuconostoc inhae KCTC 3774
AAGTATTTTATGATAATGATTTAGTACGTATTTATGATGAAACGCCTAAACAGTGGCAAGTAGCGTTACGTGTTGCTAGTGAAAACTTGAAAGAAAAGGCATCATCACCGATGATTATGTTAATGAAATCATCAAAAATGTCGACACAAATGGTGCCTACATTGTCATAACGCCAGGAGTTGTCATGCCACACGCATTGGCGACGGGACCAGGTGTATTAGGAACAGGTATTGGTTTTGCTAAATTTAGTGAACCAGTGTCATTTGAAGAGGGCAATCCAGATAAAGAAGGCAAATTATTCTTTACGTTGGCGGCTAAGGATGAAACCCAACATTTGGAAAATATTCAAAATTTAATGACGTTACTCATGACTGATGGCATGATTGAAGCGTTGTCAGATATTGAAACGATGGCAGATTTTGTTCAAGTGATGGGTCAATTTGAAAATACCCCTGCAGAGCAGTGAGGAGAGAATAATGAGTAATATA
>AEMJ01000570.1 GCA_000166735.2 Leuconostoc inhae KCTC 3774
TTTTAACAACTAAAAAAGACCGATTGTTTAATCAGCCTTTAACCTTTTGCTTTGTCGGCCTGATTAGTCGTTGCCTTGTTTTGATTTTGTGCTGGCTTTTCGGTTGCCTTTTCATCAAGTGCAACTAACGTGTCAGCATACACCGTCCAATCAGTGGCATCATTACCAGCAAATGCAAACTTCAAACCTTGTGGCACTAACTTGTCCCCCGGCTTCAAACCAGCTTGCAAGCGTTCACTTTCTGCTGGGTCAACCAAAATACGGACAATGTTATCATCATTGCCAACATCGCCTGATTTGCTTTGTTGGGTAAAGTTGAACTGATAATTTGAAATAATTGGTTCATCGTAATCATCACGAGCTACTTCGCCACGATTGTCAGTTTTATAATTAGGTGTAACCCTAAACAAAACTAAATCATGACTATCAAACGCATCAGCACTACGCACACGTCCATGTGGTGTCTTGTCTTTACCTGATACGAATACGGCATCGTATTCTTCTTCTGGCAAAGTGTCTGTTTTAGCATCAGACATAGGTAACAAAGTACCTGTCTTAGTGGCAACACGAGCGCCATTTCTTTGGTTACTGCGAGCAGTACCAGCGATAATTTTTGCATCGATCAGTTTTAGTGGTGTGCCAAAAGCCATACTAAAATCAAAACCAGCCTGTGGTGTAACATTTTCAGTGTTCAGTGTGTTATTCACATTCAGCATAGCGACTGCCACATCAGCATTAGCACCAACTAAATTGCGCCCAGCAAATGTGAGCTTTCCGATACTTTTTCCTTGTAGTGATAAACTGCCAAACTTATTAACCATTTTTAATTATTCCTTTTATTTAATTTAAAAAAGAGCATCATTTAAATGCTCTTTTGGATGTTTTTATATTTTCGTCATTAAAAAATTTATTTTACGAGTATAAGTATTAATATTTAATCAAACGTCGGCTTTAATTTATCTTGATCATCAACGGTTAAGTTATTAATTAATTCTTCGTGTATCATCCATGACAAAATTTTTGAATTAATTTCTTCGTTCTCAAAAACAATATCTTGGTATCCATCAATTTTTGCATAACTTTTCTAAATCTACCATTAGATAAATTACTCTTTACTAGATAATCTACCACTTCTGTTTTTGACAGGTTACTAATATTGTTTGCAAAAATCTGGTCATTGAAATCATCTTCTAATGATAATGCTTTTGATAATAAGTCATTATTCAATGATATATTATTATCAACTATTATCCTTTTGATTTCATTTGTAAAGAAATCAGGACGAACATCTAAATCTTTATATTTAACTAATGATAGTAAGTCAGAGTCAGTAGTTAAAATGTGCCGTTCGATTAAAAATAAAACTTGTGAATTATTTAGTTCTGATACACTGTTTGATTTTATTTTTTCACCCTGATATTTTCCCCAAAGATCATAAAATGTGGCATCTGATAAACTATTTTCACTTAAAGTTGACATTAATACATAGTTTGACAATGGCTCATCAAGAATAATACGATTCACATCTATAAATCTTTCTAAAACCTCATCGTACGAAAATTCTTGAACATAATAGTTAATGTTCGAAGCTGTTGGACTTAAACGATTATGAATTAAAACAGAACTCAGGACATTATGATTAACATCTGATATGTTTTCAATAACTATAGAATCATTAACATCTTGTATTAGCATTTCCTTAAATGTTGAATAAATGTTTTCATCATTAACGAAGTTTATAAACTGTTCATTCGAAATAATATCTTTTAAATTGACTACTATTAGTTTAATATTTGATTGAGACTCTAAATATCTATTGTTTTGAGCAATATCTAGCATTTCAACTGGTTTTAAAACTGAAAGGTCAAAACGAATCGATGGTATAATAGTCGTCACTTTCTCATACAAATCAGGTCTTAAATTAATTAAAGTTTCTACAAAAATTGTTTCCGAATTATATGCTGTATCAAGAAGTAATTTGAACTTATCCATGTTATTATCAGAGAGCCAACATGCCAGATCGATATTCAAAATTTGACTTTGTTGATAATCAGAATCTTGCAATTGCTCAACTAACCCTGAAATATCATTTAGCTTCATATTCATATCAAAATCTGGCTTAGATATATATATATTACGCATAAAGATTTGAGTAGATGAGTCGCCATAATAATGATTTATTATATTCAAATAATCTAATGTAATATACCTATTTATGATCAAAGCATAAAGTAGGTCATTTTCTCTAAAATAATCCCATGAACCATCTACGCTAGAAAACTGTAACCTATTTAACCGTTCAATTTCATCTCTTATCTTTTGAATTTCAGAATCATAAGCAATTATAGGAAGTAAATTTTCTGAATATTCATTATTGTCAGACTTGAACTGAGAATACTGTTTATCCGAACTTTCATAATAATTGGCAACGTAATAATCATTTTCTATTACAGATTTTGCTGTTGACACACTTGAAATACTTTGCGTAGCTTGTTGACCGTATTGATGGGTATACGAAAGATTGGTATTACTTGCCCAGATGAAAAGATACTCAGCTTCACTTTTTAAATAAGTGCTGTTTCTTTTTTCTTGTAAGTCTTTCAATCTATTATTTGCATCATCAATCTGTGTTTGTATATTACTTTTATATTCTTTTGCAACATCTCCCAATACTCCTTCTCCATTTTGAATTTCATCAAATTGATTAGGAAAAATATTTTTATAAGCAATTAATGCTAATAGTTCATTATGCTCGGCTTTTTCATTTTCTGAATTTTGCTCTATGCTAGCAACTTTAGTGTAAACTTCATACTCATTATGAATGTTTAACAATAGCCTAAAATCATCAATAAATTGACTTAGTATACGAAGTAACCTAGTATCAATATCGTCTTCTTTGAAAATTTCTCTCAGTTTGTCGAAAGAATTAGAGGTTGTAATGAATGGTATAACAGGCATAATTTCATCAAAAAATTTAACACGATCAGTTTTGTCTGTAAATAGATCATCTTTTATTAAATAGATAAAAGTCCAGTTTGGATTATTTGTTTTATTTGCATTCAGTTTTGTATTTAATTCTCTCAGCTTTTCAAATATTGATAAGTCTTTAAACCTGTCTAGGTCCTCGATAATTAGGATTGATTTACCTGATTGTTTAAACAAATAAACAATTTCATCAGTATATTTTTCAAATAAGTCATCTCTTTTCATATTAATTTCAGTCTCAACTTGCTTTAAAGAAATTTTCAAGTCTCGAAATTCAAACTTAGAAAGAAAGTTCCAAAAAATAACAAGCCCAAATAGAAAAGAAATAACAACAAGGAAAAATCGAACAGATTCATTAATTGGCAAAAATAATGAAGACACAAGGGATACTTCTGACAGCAAGGAAAATTTGGAGAACCTTGAAAGTGGTTTTTTATCTTGAACCGCGTTAATGGAATATTTTTATGATCAACTTGATAAATAATTTGGTTGATGATATTTGCAAATATAGTTCCTTTTGAAATCAAATTAGTTGGCTTTTCACTTGTTTTATCAGGAGTGGCACCACTATCATCAATTTCTTTTTGCGATACTACTTTAGTAGATGAACTTTCAAAAGTGGAAAAACTAACTTTAAGAAAGTCTTTTTTTTATTAAAATATGTATCGACAATAGAAGACTTTCCACTTCCATATTTACCTGTAACCGCTATATTATGGATATGAATATCGTTGATAGCATCATCCAAATAACTTTTATAAACTTTATAATGGTTTTCATTTTCTAAGTCATCTTTTGGCGATAAAGGTAACAATTTTTTAGTTTCGTCGTCCAATTTAATAATCTCCTGACGCTGTTTAAAAACAATATTATTGCTTAATGGAAAAGAATCATAATTACTTACAAAATAAGTATATCATCATTCCAATAGAACTGATTTGAATTAAATAAACGAAAGTTAAAGAATTCTCCCAGTTTAGCTAATAATAATAAAAATAGAATATTTTAAACTAGCGCTTTTACCATAATTTGGAGTATCAAATTACCAATTTTAGAAAAATACTTTCAGGATAAAAACAAAACAGATTTTTCTGATTTTGCTCATATTAATATTATTCGTAAAAATATACAATAAACATTTACTAATGTTTTCTAATTCAAGGGATATAATTCTATTTTGACTATATCCGTCCTCATGATTAACTATGCTAAATTCTCAAATGTTTTAAAGTCGCCTACTCCATAGGTAGGACATTCAAGCAACACTCTTAGGCTCTGCCCATTTCCGAAATGCAATCTAGCACTTTACATTTCTCGACATGTTGTATTTTTGATATCGGAGCAGAAATTGTGACTAACTCAATTTTTCTAGACTTTTCTCTCTTACTGTTTACAGTCTCCGGATTGAACACTTTTCAAAAATGCAGTATAATAAATGTATTGAAACATTATATTCTGCACTATTTAATTACCGTTGCGGGGCATTAACTATGTGTCAATCAATATTAAGTTTTCAATGTACACATTGACTAGCCATTGGCTGGTCTTTTTTTTCGTGCTTATTTTGTATTCTTTAGGTTTTCTTAATAATATAAGCCTTTTCTACAAAATAATAAGCACAAGGTATGTTACAGAAGTATTTCAACTCCTATATCAAACCTTATGCTTATTATTCTACAGACTCCGGTCAACCCAAAAACCACATGTTTAATATTATAGTAATCTATTAGAAACATTGCTGTAAACTTAAAGCACTTTATTTTTATAACAAAGCACAACTTTTTTAATATTATCACGATTTCGTTTAAAAGTAAACCTTGATTACACGCTTTTAAAACATCTCTATACAGCCTTTAAGCAATCTATTTACTCACTAGTATATCAAATATTTCAATCAATTAAACCGTCTTTAAATATTTATATTTTAAGCACAAATAAAAAAGACATATCTAGTGTCTTTTGTTTATTATTTATATTACTGATTTTGATAGCTTATTTTTTCTTATTTTCGCGTTCTTCAAACATACGCTGTTTACGCTTTTCATAAGCTCTACGATAACGTTGCATCGCTTTATATTCTTGTTCAAAGACTACCATAGGTCGTTTGCCGTCAAGTGCTTGTCTAAGTGGCATTGCATTCATTTTAGAAGCCACTTCATCTAGTTGTCGTTGCTTCACATCTTTAAATGACGTGCCTTTAGGGTACCAATCACGTAGCTTACGATTTCTGTTTTCATTAGTACCACGTTGCTGTGGTGATGACGGTGTAGCATAATATAGCTTGATTTTAAGTTGTTTCTGGACATACTCTAAAAAGTCCCATGAAATAAATTCAGAGCCATTATCAGCGGTCACAGTGCGCACGGCTTTACCATAGCGTTCATAAAATACCTTAAAGGCTTCAACCATATCACTAGATTTCTTACTCCGGACTAATATTAACGCTGTAAATCGCGTTTTGCGTTCGGTTAAAGTCATAATTGCAGTCGTATCTTGATACCGTTGATTATTCATTTTTGCAGGTAAAACCAAATCAATTTCCCAGTGTCCAAACTGTTTACGACTTTCTACTACCTGTGAGCGATCAAATATAGAGTGACGGACTAATTCGCCGTCATTTTTTAATTGATCGCGTAGTCTTGCAATTTCACGTTCTTTAGCACGTCTTGTTTGGGCTACTGTACGTTCTTTTGGTGTCCCATTTTGACGATGATACTTGTGTGTCCGAATATCTAGTAGTCCTTGTCTAGCCCATAATCTAATGACAGATGCGGACACATCGACATCTTGTACATTACCAGCAATTTGTTCAGGTGTCCAATGTTCATCATTAACCCAAATCTCAATGATTTCTTTTAATTCAGGTGTCAATCTTAAACCAGTCCCCATTTTACTACGCTTTTTTAACGCAAGATATTGCCCACGTTGTGCCGAATACTTAATACGTGCGTGTATATCCATATTCAACAGTGTTCGTCTATCTAAATGTGAAAAATCAAGTGTGTTCCCACGGTGTAGTTCACGTAGTATTGATGACGGTGTATATCCCAAGCGCCTAGCAATATCAGATTGGGTCATTTTCTCAATATTCCACAAATATTCAATCATATGCCGTTGATTTTCATTTATATGTGGTTGGCGCTTTCGTTTTTTGGTGTTTCATCACTCATAAAAAACACTCCTTATTATAATAGTCCGACATTTAATGCCTATCATAAAGTTTATCACTTTCTCATTTATGCCTATTATTTTATTTTTGACCCTATTGAAAAGCAAAAAAATAAACACAGATTTAGTCATAGAACATTGAAATCTCCTAATATTTGCAATAGATAATTTTTCAAACATGGACTAACTACGCTCTCTTAATTGTTTTTTAGCTTGGTACAACTGTTCTTCAATCTTGTTTAAACCACTGTCACTAGTACGATCAGTTCCCTTTATCAGCAAGTCTAAATCACGATAAGCAAACGTAATAGCGATTGATTTTTCAACCAAATCTTGCACACGCTTAGCTAAATCATTGTTAAAAAAAAGCACATCACTATAGGTCTGTGATTGTGCTTGTCGTATCGTTGTGTGTAATTGCATTGATACACTTAAAGTTGTTTGGAAGTTGGGCGCACCAGCTTTAAATTGAAAGCCTTGTCTATCGCTTTCTAAAGTCTGGTCTAGTTGACTGTATAAGTCTCTAAATCGTTCTAACTGCTTAATATACAGCTCTAGTTGTTCTGGCTTTAACCATATTTTTGTTGGCATTTTTCAATTTTCCTTTTTAGTTTACAATAAATAATGTACCTTATTCAGCTAATAGAAGTTCTAAAATATCTGTTGTGAGTCAATGGTTTATAAAAGACAATGATCGTTGTACATTTCCTGTTCCTTATCAAAAGTTATATTTGCCTGATGCAAAATACTGTTTGCTTGTGTGATAGCATTAACCAAATTAGCCTCTACCAATTTTTGGTGTTCTGCCGACAACTCAACACTATTGATCGCTTCAACAATTTCATGCCAATGTCCTGTTTTCTTTAATACTGCTAGACTAGGAACAACTGACTGTAAGACCCATTTTTCAATACGTTCAACTCTTTGTTTTTTGGTTGCCTAACAAAACTTCATTCTGTTTCCTAAAGCTGTTAATAATGACCAAGCAGGCATTGGCTCAACTGTTTGCTCAATCACTTCACGTACCTTATCTGATTTTAGCTTTTGCGCATCAATCGGCTGATTAGTAAACCAAAGGTAGGTGTACAAAATATCAAAGGTTATATCAACCAACTTTTCATCTTGATTAAACCACTCATCAAGTACATATTCTGCTTTATCCTGATGCAATTCTAATTCCACACGAGTCTTAACATCAGTATCATAGCCCTTGTTTGCTTGTTCTTTGTGTTTATCATAGGAACGGATAACAAAATCAACCGTCCAGCCATCATCAACGTTGCCATGAACGGCATAAGATTTTGACCTACTCCAAAAACGTGTTTCTTGTACGACTTTAACTAATTAGTTCATATCTAGCAGACCCCATTTATCGTTGATAGCAATATCTAACCGAATTAAATGTCCCCGATATTGTCTTGTTTTCTCAAAAAAATTGCGCCAATTCATGTTTTGTTTAAGTAAAGTTTTTTCAAATAGACGTGTTCCTTTACCTGTTAAATAAAGAGTTGTGCCAAATTTTTGCTCTACTGCTTGTGTTTCAGGGCTTTTCACTGGTGCAAAGTCTTATATATAGATATTTTTCTCGCCAGCGAATGCCATTTCACGCGTATAAAAATTTTGAGACGTAGGACGTTCCAAAAATAGATTTTCTTGAAACCCTAACACATCAGCAATCACTTGCTTTGAAGTTGAATCTGGGAACGTCAATGAAACCCAGCCAAGTTGCACTTCAATAGCTTCAGATAATTGTGGGTAAACCGAGAGGACTTTGTTAACAAATTTATCCGATATTTTTTGCTCACCAATTTCAAAACGATTAACTGTTTTTCTACTAATATCCATTGCAGTCGCTAATTCTTGTTGTGTTACCTCAAGTAATTGTCGTATCAATATCAAATTATTGTTTGATAGTTCTGGTACGTTTAATTTTGTTTCATGTTTTTTGTCCTTTCAACAGTTGGTATTGACCAACATTCTTTAACTCGATTAAGTTTTCTAGTTCAGTTGAAACAGTGTTTTGTCTTTGTGCATCAGACTGTCTAAATTTTGCTTTGAAACCAGATAGCTCACTACCAGTAATTTCATCAATCGCAATCTCATTACCAATATTAGGTAATTGTCTCAATTCAATAGCCGACACCGTCACGTTATAAGTCTCCATAATTTCATCGTTTAATTTCATACCGATCATGATAAGTATTTCCAACGATAACCGTAAGCTATGTTGTGTTGTGCCTAGAAAAATAGGTGTATAAGCTGTTGGCTTATTATTAATCGTTATCATGTCTGCTTTCCTTTCTCAAAATGTCCCATTTGGTACCTTTAAAGGGACATTTTTGTTTTTCAACCTAAATCGTTTCATATCAGCGTTTGTACCCCATATTGGGTTGACACTTTCAGCGTTTTTTCCGGTTTAACCCCCCTGTTAGTAACTGGGGGTTAAAGTCTTTTTGTGGTTTCTTGAGCAGAGTACGTGCCAGTCGCTGACACTCATAGTCATTGCGACCACGCACCCTGCCCTCTTACAAGGGTAGGGCGTGGCACTGGCTCTCCAGGTCGGTCGAATCACTCTACTCAAACAAGCACTATGTACAAAAAACGAGTTGACTATCTAGAAATTAGACCATCAACTTGTTTACGTTACTTATTTACTTGATCCAGGAGAGTTGATTCAGTAATGAATTTAACTCTTTATCACGATTAATCGCATGAGTCCGAATCGACTTATAGTTTCCTAATAAAAACCCAATATTTTTTCGGATTTCCGTAATATAGGGTGACAACATCGGACTAATTTCTTCTAAATTGCCAGCAGCAAGCACTCGTTTTAATTCATCACTTAACTGGGAGAGATGTTCCAAATCTCCTAATTTTTCGATTGTTTTGAAATCAGAATCGATTGTTCCGACAATGATTGTACTTTTTTAACATCTAAAGTCATGTTGTTTACCTTCTTTCTACTTTTTTAAAATATAAATTCTGAAATCTAAAAGTTGGACTTCTTTTATTATTTTTCATTAATAAAAGATATTTCTTCTTTCTAAAATTTTTAAAACTATAACAAAAACGACATAACTACAAAGTCATGTCGTTTCTTATTCAAAAATAAAATAAATCTTCAAATTTTTTATTCAAAGCAATGCAAATTAATAACGCTAATTTCGCTGTCGGAATATATTCATAAGTTTCAATATTACTAATAGTCTGCCTAGATACACCAACTAATTTTGCTAATTCACTTTGATTAAACTCTTGTTCAGCCCGCGCCACTTTCAAATTATTTTTTAAAGTCAATTGATGATTACTATTCATTTGAAAATCATACCTACAATTGACCACGCTGTCATAATAGTAGCTATCAATAAAATAATTATCGTGATGATACTAAAGAATGAGGATTTCCTTTTAAATAAGTATGCTTCATGTCCAAGTGCCAGTAATAGAATCATAAAAAACAAATCATTTGTTGGTTCTTTTTGAACTAGGCGCACAGTAAATATAAATAACCAAGCTACTAATAACATTATATAGTGAACCACTGTTATATTTTTATGTTCAGCTATCTGACCCTCATCGTTATTTTCCTGTTGTGCGACCTTTAAAAATCTTTTTTGATTCATTTTTTATTCCCCACTTTCTTGGTTATAAGTATATCTATGACAAGTATACTTGTCAATAGTATAAGTACACTTATCATCTAGAGAGAATAAAATTAAACAAAAAATATGAACTAAACATTGGTAAAACTATACCAATTAAAGTTAACATAACGTGAGATATCTTAAGTAGTACTATATCAGCGTTCAAAAACACTAAAAAAGGTTATTGTAAAAACTTTTCACAAAGTCCTTAAAACGCCTATTTTATTACACCACATTTTAAATCTCACAAGCAAAATATTTTTATACCAATTCTAAATTATTCTTATAGTATACTCATTTTGTCACTATGAACTATTTAAATTGTATTTCTAAGATCTTTTTCACAGTTTAACACTAGATAATATATCAAAAAATAGTTCGGAATTAATATTATTTTATTTAACCAATTTAGAGGAGACTTTTAATGGATATTTGGGAAAAACTGTATAACGAAGCTAAAGTACTTTACAATCCACATGAAGTGTCACCTTTTGTATACGCTGAACATGTTGTATGCGCCTTGGAAGCTGAAGACGGACAAGTATTTACAGGATATTGTTTTTCGCTTGTTTTAGGGTGGCATCAATTAGATTGATGCCACTTTCACTATTAACATCATGATCATTTAATAAAGTTGGTTAAGTCACGGTATTCAAAGGTCTGTGACTGCAATGAATGAATATAACAATGTAACTTCATTGACATCTGAAGTGTATTTTGGAAGTTTGGTGCACCTGGTTTGAATTCAAAATTTTGACGACTTGATGCTAAAATACTCAATAATGATTGATAAGTGTTTCTGAATCCTTGTAGTTGAGCGATATAGTTTTCTAGTTGTTCTGGCTTTAGCCATACTTTTTGTGTCATAAATCATCCTTTCAGTCGATATCAATTGTAAATAAAAACCTATCGCTTTAGCAACAGGTTTGTAGTAATGTTTATCGTTAAAAATTCTCATGCATTTTCTAGTTAATTATTTTTATGGTAATACGAGAAAGCCAACAGATTAACCATTTTTATAATTAAGTAAGCACTCAAAGTTAAAACTAAAGCAATGAATGTGATATGCATGATACTAAAACTGAGTAAAAGCAAACCAAACACTATCTCAAGTATATTAAATGCAAATGTTTTAGCTTGAAGATCAATTTGATAATTTCTTTCATCGTGGTCAATAATTTTTTTCTTTGTCATAGGCATAACAATCAGCGAAATACCAACAGCTATCAAAATGCCATATCTAAAATTAGTTGGGACTACTTTTAGCAGTATGAATATAATAGCTAGCAATACCAAAATAAAAATGCCAATTTCCTTATAATTGATTGTATTTTCTTTATCTTTCATGATTATCACTTTCCTCTGTATAAATAAAAATATTCTCAACACTCTTTCCAAAGTATCTTGCAATCTTCATTGCTAATAAAATAGAAGGATTGTAACGACCATTTTCTAGTGAACTAATTGTTTGTCTAGTCACACCTAGATACTGCGCAAAATCTTGTTGGCTAACTTTGTGTTCTTTGCGCAATTTTTCTAAATTATTTAACAAAATAAGTCACCTTCCTTAATGTAAAGCACCCTTTCCATTAATTATACTACTTTAGTTTTTGAATGTAAAGTTAACTTTCCAAAGCGACTTTTATATTATCCTGATTAATTGATTTGTGATAGTTGATCCATTAATGCACTTAACTCTTTAGTACGATTAATCGCATGAGTTCGAATCGACTTATAGTTGCCCAATAAAAACCCGATATTCTTTCGGATTTCTGTAATGTATGGTGGCAACATCGGACTAATTTTTTCAAATTTTCATCAGTAAGCATTCGCTTTAATTCATCACTGAGCTGTGAGAGATGTTCTAAGTCGCCTAATTTCTCGATTGTTTTTAAATCTGCAATCGATTGTTCTGATATTAATTGTATTTTGTAACGTTAAAAGTCATATTTTTTACCTATCCTTTCTATTTTTTAAAAATATTAAACATAAACTATTAGAGAAAAGTGCATTTAAAGCAAGATTTTTCTACCCAGAAAATGAATCAAACCTACCTGCAATTCTAGTACTAAGCGGTAGTGAAGGTGGAATTGAAAAAGCGCAAGCGATAGCGCAATTGATAGCTAATCACGGATTTGCAACACTAGCGATCGGTTATTTTGGAATAGAAAATTTAACAAAAGATTTAAGTCAGATTCCATTAGAAATAATCGAAAATTCCATATCTTTTTTAAATCCCAAAAAATGATTAATAGTAAACATATTGGTATTTACGGTCGATCAAAAGGCGCAGAATTCGCTCTACTTGCAGCAAGTTATTTCAACGAGATTAAATGTATTGTAGTTAATTCACCTTCAAATGTTGTTTACGAAGGAATTAGTCATAAAGGATTCCCCACACTAACATCATCGTGGTCTTATAGAGGTAAGAGTATCAACTATTTCCCTTTTGTATTTAAAAAGTTCCTTCTTTCCAAAATTACTCATAAAGAATTTCCAATAATTAATGAAAATGGTTCTTATGAAATTCCTGTTGAAAAAATTAGTTGTAATATTCTATGCATTGCATCATCAAAAGATGAAATTTGGAACGCATTACAAGCAAGCAAACGAATTCAAAGAAGATTAGCTCAAAATCATTTTCAACATCAATTTAATTCAAATTATGTTGAAAATGCTGGGCACATGTTGACTATTCCATTCCAACCTAATAATCGATACAAAAATACAGACAAAAATTAATTATGAATGATACCTATGAAACATGGAATAGCACGATTTCATATTTTAAAAACAATCTTAAAAAGAACTATAGCAATTAATGTTTAAATTCGGAAAGAATTTCAATAGATGAAAAGAATCAAAACTCCGAACAGTGGATTGACGTGCAAGTGAAAATTTCCCCTCAAGGTGCTTATCGAGTGTTTGATGAATTCGATGATAAAGAAATAACAAAAAATCAAGATGGCTCTTTTACGGTTACGACTTCTTTACCGGAAGCTATTACAACCTACTTTCAGGCATCAAACTCTTATGACAGCAACTTGCTTGCCAAGTGCTTTGCAGAGGATGCGATACTCTATGATGATGGACAGAATTATCATGGTCCTTCCGCTATAAAGGCACATATTATAGTGGCAAATAACGATTTGCTGGTTAAAACTGATATTACAAATGCCATAGAAAAACAGTGAAATGGTTATCACTGCTACTCTATCTGGAAATTTTGATGGAAGTCCTGTTGCGCTTGATTACTATTTCACCATGAAAGATCAAAAGATTGTCATGCTGAAAATTATTTTAGCAGGCGATTAATAATTTATAAAATAGCATTATTTTTATAGCACTTGAGATTACTACTTTTATGAGATGATAAGATTGGCTGAAAAATTAAAAGATATTTATACAAAATATTTTTTGTTAGAACATTCCAGTACTTTTTCTTTGTAGTGATAAACTACCAAATTTATTAACAATAAATTTCATTCTTTTAGTTTTTTGTATAAAAAATAACATAAAAATGTTATTTAAAGTAAGTATTGACGAATTTCTAATTGATACTGTTTCAATAATTCTCGTCTGTATAGTTTAGGCTGATTAGAATCTCTAACTTTTGTCCACAAAATGGAAGCAACTGTCATTCGCGCATGATAGAGTTTGGTACAATCATCAGCCATAAATGATTTGATGAAGTTATTCCATTGATAAGTTTGTTCCTCAGCGTTAGATGCTAATTTCTCATAAGGATGCTCGTAAGCATCCATTAAATCTTGTACTGTGGCCAGAGTATCTTGTGCAATTTCAATTTCTCTCATCTTAATTGCCATGGATTTTTTAAACCTAAATTGACTTAATCCATAATACGCTTTAAAAAAGGCTCTAGCTTCATTGTTTAAACTAAAACCTGACATTAATATGCGTGTACTTGGTGTAATTAAATCGGCTTTCATACCTTTTCGGCGTATTTTTCTGGCTACTCGAATTTTTGATACTGGTACGCCAGCAAGCAGTTTAACAATATAAGCTATTAATTCAGCCTTTGTCCCAGCTGTTGGTAAACTGTGCTTCTTGCAAATTTGTTGCAATTCAGTTTTGTACCAATAATAGCTCTGAAATTCTTTGATACTCATATTTTTGGTAAATTCAGGTCGTACCATGAACAAGTATCCTTTCTTTTAATCATAGCTATTATCGTTCATTATGACCATTCACTAAGCTAGCGTGTCCCACCATCTTTTTTGAGCATAGTTCGTACTAGAGTGATTGCCCCAAATGCCTAATTCATAACAACCTTTTTAAACAATTCTGCTTTTGAGGCATTTAAACATGGTAACTTAAAATTTGACGAGAATTCTACCACGACTATGATTATCCTCAAGGAAATGCTGAGCTGTTTTTACATCATGATCGTCAAAAATTTCACCGATTGGCGCTTTCAATGAATGATTCGCTAACGCTTCTATCAAGTGTTTATAAGTACTGTGATCGAATGATTCATGAACGAATTTGAAATTAGAAAATTCATTTTGTGTCATAATTGCAATCGAAATAATAGACAAATCAACAATTTTATCGGATAAAACTTTCAGGATTTCCGTATTGCCAGCTATGTCTGCAACGATGGCAGAATCAAATTTTTCTTTAATATCTGAAACAGTATAAACCTGAATATCCGGCAAAAAATCGTTTAAATATGTTTTACTTAATGGTGTTACTATTGGATATATTTTTTTATTAACTGTATTGAGTTGTTGCAATAAATAAATACCTATTACGGAATTTGCACCAGTTATAAAGATGTTTGAGGAAGTTGATTTTTCGATTTCTTTCTTCAAAACTAATGAGGTTGCGGTTAATGTTGCTGCTTCATTATCTGATACGCAATCGGGTAGCACAAACAACCAATTATTGTTTTCATTCAACACATACTCGCTAAAAGCACCTGCTGGGTTCAGTAAAAAAACGCGTTTATTAATTAACTTTTGGTCGCGATTACTACCTACAGCTACTATGGTTCCAACACCAGAAACACCTATTGTTCTTGGCAATTTTCCAAATTGTTCTGATGTTGCATGAGGATTGTTCTCTTTTTTTAAATCTGTAGGAACGACTGGTAACACGGACATTTTAACCAAAACACCATTAGTTGTAACTTTGGGTATCGGTTCAATTACATATTCCAAACTATCAATGCCATTATAATCTACTTGCTTAATCGAAATCATGTCATCACGTCCTCTCTTTGTTATTAAAATATAGCCTAGTTCGTTGACGTATGCAATATATTAATAATTCACGATTTGCTGATTTTTGACAAGAATTCACACGTTTTCGTTTCCAATATTGATGGAACCCCAACATTTCAAATGTGATGAGAGCAGACGCATTATCTGAAAACAACACCTTCTCAATGTCCGGTATTGGGACACCCATGTTAATATGTATATTTAATTGATAGTGCAAACAAAAAATATTATTATATTGTTAATCACATAGAAGTTTTTTGTTACTCTTTAGATAGTAATTTTTTTGAATTTGCCATAATCTAAAATTAAAAAGGCTACTTAAAGTAGCCTTTGAAGTAAACGCGATAACTTGGACAAAATAAAAATCTGTTCAGAAAGTTATCGGGTTTTGTGATGTCAAAATATTTAAATGAAATGATTGAAACTGTCTCTTTGTATCAGGGGGATGGCCATTTATGTTTATTTTACTATAAACTTTAAATGTCTTTATTCAGATCAACAAAAGGTAAAGCACCATCCGTGTATATTCTATCTCCGCCACCATTTTTACTATGATAACCAGTAGTAAAATTTTCAACAACATTTATCTGATATGAAATATTTGAATTTTTGAATGTATTTAACACAAAATCACGTTCTTGGTCTACATTACCTATAATTTTGTGAGTGATTTGACCATTGTACAAAGATAAACCGACCTTTTGATCAAATGTTGCAGCACATAACCAATCAGTTTTGTAACCTCCAGGTAAGTACCAATTACTGGGGGTTTTCCAGACTCTAATGTGGTGACGCCTTCTCGGATTATTATTTATTTCTTTTTCAAAAGCAAAACTTTGTTTGTCATTGAAAAGGTACAAAGTGCTGACAGGTGCTGTTGGATAAGAATTTTTTAATAACGAGGCTATTACAATTTTAACAGAAGATTTAAAAGTTAGATTATCTGCGATATGCCATCCTGATTCTAAAAATATGTTTTTCATAGTTTCTTCTGAGCCGTTAATCGCTATGTTTACGGGATCGCCTAACAACCCATCACTGGTAACAGACCTACCAATGAAGTAATTTGGTAAGTAATGATTAGATATAAATCTGTTGACTTTTGGTGCAATCACGTATGATGACAATAACCAGATGGTTAGATATGCTATTATATGATATCCCTTTGTCAGTATGTCAGATAAAAGAGCGATATAGACCAAATAACAAATAGTCATAATAAATACAAATTTTAGCGCTCTGAATAACAAATGAGCAATTTTTATTAAAATCATCAATCACACACCTTTCGAAATAAAAGAATTATCTTGACGTCTATTTTTTAACATCTCTACAGTTCGTTTCTAGTATATCACACGCAAAAATAACAATTAGTCTAAAACATAATCGCTTAACTGCCGTTTTGGCAGTACCTTGTCAAAATTATTGTCGAATGCCTCAAATTTCTTCAATCTCATCATATTTGGCAAACTCTCTACTATAAATACGCTGTAATTCTTTTTGCATTTTCAATGCCTTGAATAATGTTACAATCATTGATGTTACTGCCTGACCACTAAAGTGTTTCACAGCATAACGAGGGTGTAAGGATCGTTCATAGCTGCATTTACGCGAAAAAAGCCCATCCATTTGGGTGAACTTAGAGTGAAATATAAAACAAATCTACGTGAATTAACCTAAAAATGTTAAAGTATCGTTATCAATTTTCACGGCTTGATTGTTATTTAGTCTTGTTATATGAATTTCAGTTTTATTTTCGTATTCAGTAATCTTTTCTTTGATCGTTGCATCACGTGTTAGCATTTCTTTAAAATGTGGATAGATTTGTAAATGAGTTAAATTAAGACCTGTCAAATCCACATCATTGAACTGATTATCTTCCGGGTAAAGATACTGCATTAAGTTTATAGATGGCCCCATTACAATTGAGCCAGCACTTAGACCAAATATTAAGCTCCCACTACGGAACTTTTCTTTCAAAATACGATCTGCCCCGCTCTTTTTTAGAAAATGTAATAGGTAAAATGGGTATCCACCATTCAAAAAATAAGATCGTAGTCATATAGCTTTTTTGCATCTTCAAACTCAACATCTAAGAAATCTACTTTCGTCACATTCATGTCGATCAGATCATTTTTTATTTGATTCATTTGAGGATGTTTTTCTTTTTCTTTTGGCCAAGATGTTGAAATAATGCAAGCTTTAGTTACTTTATTTTTATGAATCATTTTCAGAGCAACGGCCCCAATTGTAGGTGTTGAAAACCCATAAGCAGTGAGTAGTAATTTTTTCATTGATAATACAAGCTTTCTTACCTTTAACTGACATGATCATGCCAAGAATATTTTAAAGAAATTATAACACTTTAAAATATATATGTACCCCCATAACATATGAATAGACATAGGGTATTTTGAATCTAACTTTGAATTGTGCAATAAATTACTGATATTATTATTTGTGTTCTTCCTATAAGACAAAGGCACTACTACCGCTTTGTAATTAATTCGTGCCAATACGGTCTAATAGTGTGGCAAAATTAGTTTTGATATTGTACATAACATTGTAAACAAAACGATAGGTTAACCAATTTTTTAGCTAAAAATAGGATAAACAATGCCCTTTAACCAGAAACTAATGTCTTTATTTTTTGCTTGCTAGCCAAGCAGGTAAGACTATATTATCTATCAGTTCTTCAATTGTGGGAGCAGAATCGGGTGCTACAAAAGTGTAATAACGGCGTAAATTACCGAGTAACATTAGAACTTCTTTTGTAGGAACAGTCTCTAATTCTCCTCTTTTAATTGCGCGTTGAGCAAAACATTTTCCTAAAGCAATGGCACCCTCTTCAGCATCAATTAGTATATCATCACTTATATTTTCTCCATTAGCCATTCTGTACATGGAAAATTTGACAAGATATTTACTAAATGAATCATACAAAATAGCATTACGACGTGCATTTTCAATTAAATCACCACGTAAGCTACCCATATCAGGGAAGTTTTTTAAATCAATCTTTTCAGGATAGCCAGAATTTTTATGGGCCCAGTGATGTACGGCTGCCAATAGAAGACTACTAGGGTTAGTCCAACGTCTATACAGAACACTACGTGAGGTATTAGCTAAGCGAGCAATATTATAAAAAGTTACTTCATCAACACCCTCTTCATCAAATAACTTTAAGGTAACATCATAGATTGTATTTTCCAACGTGATGCCACGTTTTCTTGTTTGAATTTCTTTTTCCATAAGGCTATTCTACCATATCAAATTAGAAACAAAAAGTTCTTTATTGACTTTATAAAGAACAAATAGTACTCTATTCACAGAAACAAAATAATAAAAAGGACATGGGAAAATGAATTTTAAGCAAGTAAGAAACATATCATTAGTTTTAGCATTTGGTCTATTAGCGCCAATGTTAGATACTACAATGACTAATATTGCGATTAACAATATTAGTCATGATTTACACACGACGCTTAACAGCGTTCAATGGATTATAACTGCCTATGTATTATCAACTAGTATTGCTGTCCCATTTTCTGGTTGGCTAACACAACATTTTAATGGTAAGTATGTTTTTTGGTTGCACAGATGATGTTTGGTTTATCATCCATAGGTGCAGCCATGAGTACAACGGTAAATGTGCTTATATTTTATCGGATTTTTCAAGGATTTGCTGCTGGTTTAATTATGCCACTTGTTAGCAACTTGCTTGTCAATATTGCACCACGTGACTATTTTCAAAAACTCATGATGATTGTGATGTTGCCAATAATGATTGGCCCAGTGTTCGGTCCGATTTTAGGTGCGATTATTGTAGAATATGGTAATTGGCAATGGATTTTTTGGATAAACGTGCCAATTATGCTTATAGCTGCAGCATTAAATTTTTGGATAGTCCCCAGTATTCCTGCGACTGATAAAACTACAAAAATAGATTGGCTTGGCATTACTTTGTTAGGTTTCGGTTCTGCATCATTAATTTACGGTTTGTCGCGAGCTGGGAAACTAGCAACTTTTAACAATTCTGATACATGGTTATTTGCAAGCATCGGACTATTTGCGCTATTTATTTATGTTATTTGGGGTATTTATAAGAAAAAACAGCAGTGTTACCGTTAGTTCTTTTCAAGGCACCTGTTTATGCTGCGTCTACCGTTAATTTATTTCTGGCTGGCATTATAACAACTGGTCCCATGCTTATTCTGCCATTGTATTTTCAACAAGGCCGTGGTTTAAGCATTTTACAAACAGGATTTTGGTTGCTCCCTCAAGGTATTGGTATGCTTTTAATTAGACCACTACTGTTAAAATTACTGGATCGCATTGGTGCTCGCTATGTTGTCTGGCTAAGTCTATCATTATCTATCTTGGGGACAATGCCATTTGGGTGGATTGATAGCAAGACAAATATTCTGGTTATCAGCGTCGTATTGTTTATTCGTGGATTGGGTATTGGTGGTGTTATTATGCCATTAATGACAACCATATTAATGGGAATGGATAAAAAGTTGGTGCCACAAGCTAATATTGGTGCAAGAATATTTCAAAATTTGGGTGGTGCTTTCGGTTCTGCCTTAGTAGCAACTATCATATCTTCATATCTCTCAACGCATCATACATCATTAGCAAATATAATTGCTTATCAACACGCATTCTGGTGGTCAGTTTTGTTAACTGGACTAATGATTATACCATCAATATTTTTACCAAAATACGTTGAAAAATAGACGAAAACTAATTATTTAAATATTGTTCAAATATTTTAGTACCTAGTCTAATATCGTTCGGGCCAACTAACCTGGTTGCTATTATCCATGTTTATTCTCCTTCACTCTATTTTAATAGCACAGTATATTATAAAACTGTAAGCGCTTACTTAGTTAATGATCTGCTATTTTTTGTTTTTCAACGCCAAAATTCAAACAAAACAGATAAAGGGTTAAAATATGTCAGAAAAGTACACGGAAATTGTAAAATGAAACCCATCACTGTAAACAACAGGCTGAAGAACCTTTATGGATAGTGATTGTCTAAATCAAAAAAGCTCAGAGGCCTCTCTGAGCAAACGTAGTATATCATAGTTAAACTATTGATTTCCGAACACATAAAAATTCATAATGCCAAACGAAGCTTAACTATCAGTATTAAAGTATAAAATATTTCTTGAATTGTATTTTTCTTATAAACATGGCATGAAAGTCACAAATTAATCAATAACTACTTTTTCATTTCATTCTATCAACATCAATTTACAACTTTGTTCCGACGATTTGCTAATTTATTAAGAGTTCTTGTGTTTAATTACTTATTTTTTCTTTATAATACGCCAATTTATGCTTAAGTGCCTCTTTTGCCAAATCCAGATCTCTCTGGCGATTTTGTAGCTCTACTCTATGGGTTTCAAGTATCTCCATCCTCTGATATAGAGTAGAATCTCCTGCCATTCCCAATTCAACAATTTTGCGCAGATCGGCAAGTTTCATGCCCGTTTTTAGAAAACAAGAAATATAGAAAATCCATTGAATATCGTGATCATCAAACTGACGAATTCCTCCTGCAGAGCGTTTAATATTAACAATCAGGCCCTGTTTTTCATAATAGCGAATCTTCGAAGATGGTAAATTCAACTTTTCAGATACTTCTTTGATACTGTAAAACATATCCCTCTCCTTTTTTTATATTATTATTTATTTTAATGCCAAGTAGATACCATTTTTTCTATATATAAGCCTACTATACAACTTAAACCGACGTTTAAGTCAAACATTCATCTATGATTATTCAGTTATGATACTATACTACTATAAATTTAACTAAAATCGTGTTTTTGAATTGATTCAATCTATAAATGCACAAAATCTAAACATTGTTTATATGTTTTCCTTTACTTCAACGTCGGTTTAAGAAGTATAGTAAAGAAGAAAAGAAAGGATTTTAAAAATGAAAATAATTAATCAACATTTTATAAATGGTAAATTTGTGCCCTCTCACGGAACTGAAATTCAGGAATTGTATAATCCGTCTACCGGAGAAAAAATTGGTGAAGTCAGTCTTGGCGATCAAACTGACGCTCGGAATGCCATTAATGCTGCTGCTGCTGCATATAAAAAATTTTCTCAAACATCAATTGATGAACGTTGCGCCATGCTTCAACGTTTATATGACAGTATTATGAGAAAAAAAGATTTACTAAATATAATTGCCATGAAGGAGTACGGTTCTCCTGCTGGCGCAACGAATGGACGTACCGAATTTTCTGCACAAATATTTCTAGAAATGAAAGAAGAACTACAGCATTATCCGTTTGAATATAAAGAAGGTAAAGCAACCGTTGTAATGACATCGTTGGGGGTTATTGGGGCAATCACTCCTTGGAACGCAGACTATACTCATATTGCCTCAAAGATTGCACCGGCTATAGCCACAGGAAACACAATCGTAGTAAAACCAAGTGCAATCAGCGCTCTACAAACACAGGTATTTACTGAATGCCTTGCTGATGCTGAAATACCTGATGGCGTAATAAATATAATCAATGGTCGCGGAGCAACTGTAGGTACCGAAATCGTAACAAACCCTAAGATATCCAAGGTTAATTTTACTGGAAGTACCACTGTAGGTAAAATGATTTGGAAAGAAACGGCAAACAGTATGGCTCGTATGACATTAGAGTTGGGAGGGAAATCACCCATCGTCATTTTGGAGGATGCTGACCTTGATGACGTCATATCAAAGGCACTGATTATAGCATTCAGCAATAGTGGTCAGGCCTGCCATGCAGGAACAAGGTTGATTGTACCTGAAAGCAAACTGGATAACGTTAAATTTACTTTGTTAAATGCTCTTCCCCACTTTAAAGTAGGTCTACCAACAGATCCGGATATTCAAATTGGACCGATGGTAAGTGAAAAGCAATATCAAAGAGTACAACAGTATATCAAAATTGGAATGGAAGAAGGCGCTCATATATTAAGTGGCGGTCTAGGAAAACCTAAAGGCTTAGAAAACGGCTACTTTGTTCGACCAACTGTTTTTACAAATGTTACTTCGGATATGACAATTGCACAAGAGGAAATTTTTGGACCTGTCCTTTCTGTATTAACATATGCAAATCAATCGGAAGCTGTAAAAATAGCAAATGACACCATTTACGGTTTGTCTGGTTATGTTTTCGGGAAAAATATTGCAAATGCCCGAAAAGTTGCTAATCAGATAAGATCAGGCAGAGTACTAATCAATAAAGCTTACAGCGATGAACCGAAAGCTCCTTTTGGGGGAATGAAACAATCAGGAGTCGGCAGAACATCCGGCCACTACTCAATAGACGATTATCTTGAATCAAAGGCTATTTTAGATAAGTAATACCTACTGAGTAAAAGCTTATTTGTCAAAATTCAAATCACAAGAGCAAGGCTTGACCTTGAATGTCAGATATAGTTTATTAGACTATCTGACTTTCAAGAATCATAGCCTTTTTTGATAAATTCGTGATTGAAATTTCTCTTAATAAAAGGTTACTGTTTAAAGTATTCACATTTTAGAGGCAAAAATGACCACTCGAATTAATTATCGCAACATTTAATAAAAATCATCATTCATTTATTGTATTTTTATTGACATTTGTTGTTTCTATATCGCTATTTTCTAGTAACTATTTAAAATCAATATCTTTTTTTGACTAATAGATGCAGTCATCAAATATGATGTCATAATTATATTCCTTTAATAATTCTTTTTTTCGTCAGTAGTAATAAACCAATGATGATAACAAAGGCTACAAGTCCAGATGAAATAAATACTTGGTAGCTTTCAAAGCGATCAAACAATAGGCCGTAACATAATCCCCCCAGGGGAATAAACAGTTGAGAAATGGCATTGATGATGGAATATACCCCACCCTGTTTATTTTCTGGCACTTCAATTTGTAAATACGTTGTCATTGCCGTATTAGCCACTACCACTATTAATCCGAAAACAACTACTAATATTCCTAGAAAGCCAATAATTATTAAATAGTTACGCGTTATTAACTCCGGAAACCCGAATAGCACAATGATTATAGTAAAGCATAGCATTGATTGATACATCATTTTTAAGTTATCCTTAATAGTATGCACAGTCAATAGGATGCCACCTCCTATCATTGCAACACTAGTTAAACTTTCCAAAAAACTGTAAACTAATTTAGACAGAGACAGTTGCTTAATAACAAGTATGGGTAAACCAATAGTTATAGATGAGGCAAATAAGTTTATAAACATCGCAATAATCACAAGAGATAAAATCTCTGGCCGGGCTTTGACAAATTTTATAACCATCAAAAAAGAATTTTTGTCAGTAGCTGATAGCCTATGTAAAGGAGCTAGTTTTAGCGTCCTTGTGAATAAGATTGACATTCCGACTAGAAAAATTATGAGTGAAATAAAGAATGGTAGTGTGAGGAGACTAAATGCTAATCCGCCTACAATAGGCCCAAGAATATTTGCAACCGAAGTAGCTGATTGAACTGATGCATTCAGTCTTTGATAGTCATATTTTTCAACTAGTTGTGTCGTAGACGCTTTTAATGTAACGATAAATAGTTCTTCACTAACACGGATAATAATCATCAAAATATAGACATATGATAGTGTACCGACATCTAAATGATCACGAACCACGACCCAATAAACCACAAGAAATACAAATGAAATTATTTGAGCGATTAATAATATCTTCTTGTGTGAACCTGTGTCTACAATTCTGGTCATAATCGGTGTGAGCATGAGGCTGACCAATGGCCCAATAATTGTTAGTGTCCCAAAAATGAAAGCTGACCCAGTGATTTGCAGAAAGTATAATCCGAAAAAAAATTTAAAGAGGTTATCGCTAAATTAAAAACTAAACTAATTAATGATGTTTTTATAATTGTATTGAACATTATCGTCCGCCCTTTCCTTATTTCTAATTTACCATCAACTATATCTAGACATTTTATTAATATGTGTAGTATAGTTTACGTTATTAGGTACAGGCGGAGGAAATACGAATTATGACAACAATTGGAGAAACGATTAAAGCAATTCGAAAACAACTCAAAAGGAAGTTTATATGGGAATTGTGTCTAGAAACTTCGCATCTCGATTAGAAAATGGACATAACAGTATTGAATCCGAAAAATTGTTTGCCATTCTCAAACGATTAGAAGTCTCTCCAAATGAGTTTCAATTTATTCACTATAATAACTCAGAATATTGGTTTAATAACATTTTAAATCAAATTGACAATGATGCTAGCATGAAAAATACAGCTGGGTTAATGAAAAAGCATGTGACTTTTAAAAAAAATTTATCTCTAGACAGTCAAATTCTTGCTGCTATTGCTTATATCAAAATATATATTATTGGCAATAATCCTTTAAGAATGTCCATTGATCCTGCGTATCCCCTAAAAAAGCACTTAACTCAGACTAAAGATTGGTCTGTGTTTGAATTAAGAGCATTTGTTGATGGCATTTTTATATTTAGAAAAGATCCGTCAGAATTACTTGAATGTATGGCTAAGGTTCATGAAGTATACAAAAAGTATAAAGGATTTACAGAATATTCATATATAATCGAACAAAGTGTTGCGAGTATTGTTCTTAATTATGTTCAGATTGAACTCACAAATTTTAACTATAATTCAAGTAATTTGCAGAAAATTACTGATAATTCTTGCTACAGTACATTAACAGATTTTACAGCTAAATTGACTATGAATTTTGCTAGATTGATCATTTTTCTCTATTTGGGATCGGATCAAAAAAGTGATGAAGCTAATTGTTATGAATTTATAAGAATGCTACAAAAACTGCAACATGATGATTATACCGTGTTTAAAGAAATCTACAATTACCATTTACCTCTAAGTCAAAGATACCGTAAGTCACGACTATAATATATGACTGATGAATGGTTATCATGTAAATTTACACGTCAGCCAGCACATTTTGTAACTTATGACCAGTATCAAAATAAAATTGGTCGGCATGAGCCCAGTTCAATACCGGATTCATGTCGACCAATTTGTTATTTAATACTTTATCCAATTTTTGAAAATCACTTCAACACATGTCATAAAATACATATATAATAAAAATAATATTTTATCTTTTGCTTATACAACACGTACATCTTCATCATTTTTAACTTTTGATGCTGTTTCTTTGACAGTATTAACACCGTCTGATGTTTTTCCTTAATTGTATTACCAGCATCCGTCACACGATCTTGCAACGACACTTGATCAGCATCAAATTCTGACTTTGTTTGAATATCAATCACTTCAACATTAAGTTCAACCAATTCTAAACTCGTTATTTCTGTAAGCTGCTTGGCAATTACCTCAGTCAATGTTTTATAAATATCGTGTGCGTTGTTCCCATAAGCCATGATAACGTTTAGGTCAACAGCAACCTGTTCTTTACCAACTTCAACTGAAATGCCATCAACAGAATTGTCGTTGTTTACAATTTTATTTTTAATGTTAGCCATAAAACCACCATCAACACCTAGTAAACCAGGAACATTTTCAATCGCATAACCAATAACTTTTTGAATCACTTTGTCATTAAATGTTAATTCACCCTTAGGTGTCGTCACGTTTGAACGCTGTGCATTTTTGTTTTCTGTAACCATTATCATTTCCTCCAAGTTTGTTTAGCGTTGGTTTTTCCGCCGCCAATTTTCAGCTATACGCGATAAATTAATATTATTTTTTCTAGTAAATAGCCACCAAAAGCAGCTACCAGCGTTACAATGATGATAAAAATCGTGCTGAGAAAACCAACAGTCATTAACAAGGTTGCTAGAACAAAACCAGTGCCACCAGTAATCCAAATCATTGAGATATTGTTTTTGTTAATCATTTTTACACTCCAAACTGCTAGATAACCCGTGTCGCCTTACGCTTACCACCGGCTGCCTGATTGACCTTCATGTCGACCTTAATGGGAACGGTGTTAACGCCTGCCAATAAATCTGCTATTTTATCTGTTAAAGTGTTTGTCAATCTGGGTAATTCTGTTATCGCATATTGTTGATAGATTGAGTCTGCTACAATATGAAATCGTCTTTGATGACGTGTGTTTTTAATTTTTACTTTGATGTTCGACAATCCTTCACCTGATAATTGCGTTTGGATAAAGTGACTGATACCATCATTGCTTAATGCTAGTCGCCCGCGTTTAGTTTGACTTAATTGTATATCTGGCTTCTGTGAAGGCATCAATAATATCACTAAAAGAATAATTATAGTTATCGCAATGAGCGTCATACCATAATAATCAACAATCGTTTGACTGCTAATTGTGATATTAATGTTTATACGTTTTAATAAAGCCATTATTGTCAAAATAACACGTGGCCAAAGCATGATTGCTAATCCGATCAAATAACCTATGCTAAGCAAACTTAGCAGGGATTTTTGCCATTTTTTCATATCACACCCCTTTGTTTGGTTGCGTTAACGCTTTGCTCGAATGCCAAAAACAGCTGATACGATTAAGACAAGGATAACCGCACCGATGATTGATGGGATAATTGCCATGCCAGCAAGACTAGGACCCCAATGACCAAGAATTCCTTGCCCGATTGCTGATCCAACAAGACCAGCAATAATATTACTAATCCAACCCATAGATTCACCACGATTCGTAATTGCACCTGCAACTGCACCAATAATTGCACCAACGATTAAAGACCAAATCATAATATAATCCTCCATTCTTTTCTTGCTCAATCTAAGTAGCGCTACTTATTACCTTCCAGTATATCATTATTTCTAAAATTTCACAAACTTTAAACAAATAAATAGCCTGTTCTATTGAGTTGGCAACGCTTACACAAAAAATATTTCACAATAGAAATAAAAAATAACAATTTTGGTTTTTTAAAATAACATTTAATCTTGATGATAATGTCATATTTATTTTAAAAGTGCTTACTATCTAAATAAACGACGCGGTGATATACGTAACTCATAATTCAGTGTTGCTTCCCTGGGACCAATCATTTTTAGTAACATTATGGCGCCCCCATTCTACTATTCAACCACTACTTTACCATCAATTATTTCATAGACTCTATCTGCATATGCCCGCATTCTTAAATCATGTGTCACAATAACAACAGCTTTATTTTCATTTTTAGCAATGCCTTTAAATAGTTTAGCCACTTCGTCTACACGTTGACTGTCTAAAGCTGACGTTGGCTCATCTGCTAATATATAATCAGGATTAGTATATAACGCTCTTGCAATAGCCACTCTTTGTGTTTGTCCACCTGAGAGTTGGTCTGGAAATTTTGATAGTAAGTTAGTTATGCCAAGACGTTCTAAATATTGTGTGAATAAGGCTGCTGACAAGTTATTATCAGGTTTAATTCGCTTAACTAACTCAAATTGTTTTTGCACAGTTAAATATGGCACTAAACTATAAGATTGTAAAACAAAGCCGATATGTGATAGCCTAAAGTTATCTGCTTGCTTTTTTGACAAAGTATTCAAATCACGTCCATTTAAAAGTATTTGGCCACTAGTAGCAGCCTGTAAACCGCCGAGAATTGTGAGAAGTGTGCTTTTACCTGACCCAGAAGGACCAACAATTAAGGTTAATTCCTTAGAATTTGCAGTGAAATTAACATGATCTAAAGCCGTCACTTGACTATCCCCTGTGCCAAACAATTTTGTAACATCAATTAGTTTAAGATTACTCATTATGTCTATCCTCCTATAACTGACATTGGATCAATTTTTGTAATTAATCTCACTGGCACAATTGCGCCAAGAATACCTGTCAATACCAACCCCAAGGATGACAATACTAATAGTTTAATATCAAAGAACATGGGTACTGATTCAGGTATAAACCACGCCGTAACACCACACAATATGCTGCTGATGAGCACCGAAAGGATCATAATGATAAGTGTTTCACTGATCGTATTTAACACAAGATAATTTCCCGGAACACCTTGAGCTCTTAAAACAGCAAAATTAGGTATTTTTTGAATGGTTAGAATATACAAAAAGATGGCAACAATAACAGCTGAAATCACTAACAAGAATCCAATCATAAATATAAAGGTACTGTTTTGAGCGGTATACCCTGGCATTTTATTAAACAATTGTGCTTTAGTGTAATTCTTTAGATTTTTTGTATTCGCTTTTTTGGCACCATTAGACACGATGCCACTGGCGTAAAATGTGTTATTGACACCTTTTACATCCCCCCAATTAACTAAATTACCATATATAATTGGCGCCATATTATACGTTGCATTTTTCACGTACCCGACGACCTTAACGTCATGTGCAAGCATGCCCAGTTTGATATGATCTCCAATTTTTAAATCCTTTTGAGTAAGTGCCGACGAAATTAGCACGTCATAACGATTTTTAGGTAATTGACCTTTGATTAATTGCATCTGTTTATAAATTAAATCATTTTTTGAATACCAATAAACATTGCTGAGACACGTGCTTCATGCGATTTAACAATAATGGGCGCAACCCCAATTGCTGCTTGATTAGCAGATAGGCTTGTTTTATCAATATCGTCGTTTGTTAACAAGGATTGACTTAAGTTACCATTGGCATCATTGTTCATGGCAACATAGTTAATGCCCCAGCTATTAACGGCAGACGTATTTTGATTAGCAAGCCCCATAGCTAAAGCGCTTAGAATAAAAATTAAATAGCTAATCAAGGTCATAACAACTATGATTAAGCCATATCTCAACTTTTCTTTGTGCATCTCATTCAATGTTAAATACATAATTTAGCCTACCGTTCTCCAATTTTTCAACATGTGAAGTGTTGTTATGATACGTGCTTGCTTGTCAGGATTTAAAAAAACGCTCTAATTAATTGATGGACAGATTGAATGACCAACCATTGTGATATATCGTCAGTAGTCGAATTAGTGTCCAGTAACTTAAAATCATGCTGCGCAGTCTTAACAGTTTTTTGTTGCAAAAAAGCTTCATTCACAATATAGTAATGACTCAAAAAATCAAAATGTGGACTTGTTTTAGCTTTTAAAATAAAGGCTTCTGTTGATGATACAATATCTTTCTTATCGATGGTTTGATGTATATCTGTGATAACATCAGTCAACACCCATTGATATGCATCATCAATATCATCAAAATAGGTGTAAAAAGAGCCTCTTGAAATATGTGCAGTCGTAACAATATTTGATATTTTAGACTCCGCCAAAGTATATGTTGAAAATTCAGCATACATGGCATCATACATCGTATGTTGTTTTTCTGCGCTCAGATTTAAAAATGTTTTTGTCGGCATAACTGGTTAATCTCCTATATATGACATTGTGTCACTTTTTATGACATTGTGTCAACTTTAATGTATATTATTTTATAAGTGCTCAGTCATTCGTAGGTCAAATAGTTGATCAACCATTTAAATGAACTAACCAATCCACTAGTTCAGATAAAAAGCCACTAACATTTAGTGGCTTTTATGACTAAAATTTTCGTTAATAATGATAGACAAATATGATTTAATAGTTTGATTTGAAGATTACCCTTGTTTGCATTCAATCACGCGTTGCATACCATAGTCTGTAACATCCAAATGCCGATTTTTAAACGGTCCGAAAATATCTTGAAACCCATTTTTAAGATAGAAGCCATGAGCTGAAACTCTGGCTATCAAATTGAACGTACCATATCCTCTATGTTGATAATCATCAATGACCTGTTTGAGCAGTAAGGAACCTATGCCTTGCTTTTGAAAATTTGTATCAACAGCAACAGCAACGAGTCTAATGACTGAATTATCTGTTTCATAACTTGACAATGTCGCAATCAATTTTTGGTTTGATAAAATACCATAAAATTGATTGTTCTTTTCAATGAGTAAATCATCTGCTGATAATGATTTTCCTAATGGTTCACGTAATATTTTATTTCTTAAATTTATATTTTGACTATATAAATCACGATTTGACGCTTTAAATTTTTTAAACAAAAATTGATTTTCCATAGTATTATTCTTCCGAGAATGAATCAAGAAACGGGCGCAAGGCATTTAAATAATTGTTTTTCTGATTGATTTTTTTTAATATTTCTTGATTATGAGTATAGACACGACCATCATAAATCATTTCTGAATACAATTCAGCATAAGCTAAGCTAATATTTCTTGCTAGAGACATCTCTTGATCAAGATTGTAAGTCACCTTTCTGAAATCAACGTCTGCTAAGCCAGTTTCATCTATTTCTAAAATTGCATATTGCGCACGTCGATCATTATTCAGTTTTGAATGCGCAAAAAATGGTTCACCAATGGTTCCTGGATTAATAACTAGTTGCCCTTGACTACTATATCTTAACAATTGGTGGTGTACATGACCATAGACAGCAATATCAAAACTAGAGTTGATAAAAAGCTCATTAAAGTTGCTTGTTTCAGCAACTGGAATCAATGCTGATCCATAATTTTTATCAGGTAAGTTGTGCGAAATACTAATTTTTAGATTATTTATGACACGAGTTGCACAAGTTTCAAATTTTTTAATTTTATCTCTGTTGTTCGTCGATAATTTCTCATAAACATATTGACCTAAAATACCAATATACACATCCGACTCATCACTAAGATCAAGCGTAGAATGGCTTTTAATAACCTCAAGAAAACAATCATCCCAATTACCTTTGATATATATATCTGTATTAATACCAGCAAGCAAATCAAATAATTCATTGTTTCCCGGCCCAGGCATGACTAAATCCCCTAAGAACCAACATGTATCAACATCTCTTTTTTTGAGATCTTCTACGACAGCTGATAGGGCTGTGCTATTCCCATGAACATCTGATAGCAAAGCAATTCTTTTTTTCATTTCTCTTCCTTTTTTATTGAGCAATAACTTTTTTGCAATAATTATAGCATATTTTATTACTAGTCGTTATTCAGGAGGAACTAACTATAGCTACAACATAAATTTAATTGATTATGGCAAAACTAACAAGTTGTATTTTTAGTCTCTTGACAAAGATAACTAAAAAAAGTAAACTTAATCAAGTGTTTCTACATATCTAAAAGATATATTAAGGAGATTAATATGTATGAATTATATATATTAGGACAATTACTGTTTACTGATCGATCCGCTTATAAGTTACGTTTTGTCCTTGAAAATGTGTTGGGGATAAATCGAAAAGTCAGCTTTGGTGTGCTGTATCCATTACTAGAAAAGATGGAAACTACGGGTGTGATTGTGATGACAAATGATTTAGATTGGCATGGTAAAAAAAAGTTACACGTTACCGCAGCTGGTCGAACCAGGTTTGATACACTAATGCGAGAACCAATCTCAAAAAATGCTCATATGGATGATGTTTATTTATTTAAATTATCAAATCTATCACTAGTAGATCGTACGCTAGCGCAACAAATTATTGCTGATTTTCGTGCTGAAAAGCAATCACAGTGTGTGCAATATGCAGAGTACAATCAACAATTACAGCTTCATCACTCTGAAGCGAGTTTTTTAAATCAGCTATGCAAATAAATAAATTACAACACGCCTTAGCTAATACCTATTTAGAACATTTAGATATCATTGAAAGTGAGTTAGAATAATGGAAAATGTATCACAAGAAAAATTAGATCCAAAACGCTGGTTATCCTTAATAGCCGTTTCTTTGGGTGTATTTATGGCGTTGATTGACACAACAGTTGTCAATGTAGCCTTGCCTAGTATTCAAACAAACCTGAATGCATCATACTCAGATTTACAATGGGTTATCTCTGCGTACACTATTGTCTTTTCGGTTTTATTACTGATTTGGGCAAAATTAGGAGATTTATATGGTCGGAAATTAATGTTCATCGTTGGCTTAATCATATTTACAATTGGATCAGGACTTGATGCTGTATCAACATCAATTGGCATGTTACATATTTTTCGAGCAGTTCAAGCTATTGGTGGTTCAGCTTTGATGTCTCTATCCTTCGCTCTTATTGGTACCACATTTAATGGCAAAGAGCGTGGTATTGCGTTAGGTATTTTGAGCTCGATTATAGGCCTTTCTACTGCTTCGGGACCATTAGTTGGTGGCTGGTTAGTTGACGCTTTTTCATGGCAATCAATTTTCACTATTAATTTACCAATTGGTATTATAACAATCATCATGGCATCATTATTTATCTCAAACCAACAAACTCATCACGCAACAGGCAGTGTTGATTATATTGGCATGCTATTGTCAACTGGGACAATTTTTTCTTTGGTTTTTGGTTTAGTGCAAAAAGAGATGAATGCTAGTTGGGGATGGGATAAAATGCAAGTGGCCGGCTATCTAATCATGGCCGTTATCTTATTTATTTTGTTTATTTGGCGACAACGTACAGCTAAAAACCCAATGATGGATTTAAGTATGTTCAAATCATCAAGTTTTACTGGTGCTGTTTTGGTTGCATTTTTCTTAGGTGCTGGTCTATATGGATTTTTTGCATATTTATCAACATTCATGCAAAATTATGTTGGTTATTCGGCTTGGGACACAGGTTTACGACAAGCTACAATTTCAGGATTCTCACTAGTATTAGGGCCAATTGCTGGTATGCTCACTAATAGATTACGGCATGGCTATATGTTAGCAACATCAGCGTTATTTATTGGTGTTGGTTTATTTACCTTAAGTGCCTTGACAACCACAACAGCAACATTTGCTGATTTTTGGCCAGCATTTATCATTATTGGTATTGGTAATGGCTCAATCAATCCACCGATGACAACGGCAGCCATGTCATCAGTTGCACCACGGCAAATGGGGATGGCTTCGGGTATGATTTCTACCTTTATGCAAGTTGGTGTCAGTTTTGGTGTTGTTTTTCAAGGATTACATTTAGCCGATGGTTATCAGGCCGGACTGGCTAAACACCTACCTGAGGTTACGGGTGCCTCGGCAACGACTATAGCTACTTTGCATAAAGCGCTTGTTGATGCAGGTCCTTTTTCCGGTCATATGATTGTTATGAGTAAACAATTAGTAAAGGCACCTTTTGCTCACGAATTACAAATAGCAGTCCGTAAAGCCTTTGACCAAGGTTTTATCAGTATTATACGTTTAGATGCTATGCTATTGATTATTGGTGGTATTGTTGCTGCTATTTTCATTAAAACGGGCGGCCAAGGTGATTCAAAGTAAAACAATGATCAGCATGACAAAATAAAGTTAAATACAAAAGCCCATGAACATTAATAAAATAAATGTTCATGGGCTTTTAAAATTTCTTGACTAACTTGATTAAATAATGTTAACTGATTAAATCGATCGCTTTCGGCAGGATTTAGTTAATAATATAACCGTTAAACGGTGATTATCATAATCAATAAGCATAGCACTTAAAAATTCATCAATTTAAAACAAAACTATCAATGAAAGTAATGAATTAAAATGCCACCGAGAACAAGCACGATTGCGCCACCCATACGATTACCCATTTGTGCGAATGCAATCATTCCCATGCGGTTTGAGGCAGATAATACGGCAACGTTACCAGTACCACCCATACTATTATCACTCATACCAGCAGCGATAGCTGATTCAACAGGATATAAACCAAATAATTTACCGATAAATGCACTAGCAAGTCCCATAGCAACGACACTTGTTAAAGTCAAAACAACAAACTTCCAGGTCAGTGATTGTGCTAAGACATGCAAATCAATCAACGCTAAACCTATGCCTGCTAGCACAGCGTGCGTTAAATTATTCATAATGACTGTATTAAACATCACAACGGATTTTTCTAATTCTTGAGGCACCCAATTGCATGCTTTAAATAAAATAACTAAGATAATAATAAAAGCATATGTGTGCACTTTTGGCACATAATTGTTTAGGATAGTACCAACTAAGAAAAATGAAAATGATACCATCATACCCACACCAATTTTATTAGCATCTAGTGCTACTAGTGGCTTGGTTTTTCATCGTCACTTATTGGTAATAATACACCATGTCCATCATATTTTGTATTCGCGCCAAGTTTTGCTATCAAAGCAGCCCCTATAACAGCCATAACATTCCCTAATGTTACGGCTGGAATTAGCTGTGAAAACATTATACCTGAACTTGTTTGTAGTCCCTGCGCATATATATGTGATAATGGGACAGCACCAGCGCCAATGCCGCCTGCCATTAATGGCATCGAAACAAACATAACTGAATGTCCAAATCCTTCTCCTAGTAGCATGCCCATCAAACCAACTGCGAAAAATCCAATAACCATAGCTGCAAAAGAAACCGGAATAAATCGAACTGCGGCTTTCAACAGCAGATTACGATTCATACCTAAAATTGCCCCGACGATTAAAGCGGCAATATAAAAATCTAGTAATCCAGTGTCGTTCAAAAATATTTTTGTCGCAGAAACAACATTTGAAGGGATGACACCTGACGTGGCTAAAGCTGCCGCAGCAAAGATGGTAAATACTGAACCGCCACCTAGATAAGATTTAAAAATCGGCAATTTGTTTCCAATATAGTAAAACAAATGTCCTAATAACACAAGCATTAAAGTCAAGCCCAACATATTAAGTGGGAGTTTATGGTATGCTATGGTCACCATTAAAATAATTATCATGATGATATAAAGTGGTAAACTCACACCACTAATTTTGATTTCCCTAAACCTTCTCATCTTCATTTTCATCCCTATCAATAATTAGCAGACCATTTAGCATTTCGCACAACTTGTTTAGCATCACTGATTTTTTCACGATTTAAACCTTGATTTACGACACTTTGTGCAGTTACTTCCGCAATTTTTTGCGAAAACTCAGTCAAATTTGAAACTGGTGGCAATACTGCTGCACCTTCTTGATCGGAATCGACTAAACCACCTAATGCATGAATAGCTGCTGAAATTGTTTTTTGTGTTAGCAATTTCGCAGTTGAGGCTACTAAACCAAAACCTAGTCCAGGATAAATCAATGCGTTGTTACCTTGACCAATTTTATAAGTGACACCTTTGTATTCAACATTTTCTGCAGGAATACCCGTTGCCACTAATGCTTTGCCATCAGTCCATTTAATTAAATTTTCTGCCGTTGCTTCAGCAAGTTTCGTAGGATTTGACAAAGGAAAGATAATTGGACGTGCTGTATGTGTTGCCATTTCTTTTACAATTTCTTCTGTGAATGTACCAGGTTGTGTGGATGTACCAATTAAAACTGTTGGCTTTATTTCTTTAACCACTGCAGATAATGTTGTTAGTTCTTCAGCATGATTAAATTCGTTTCGCGTTCGAGTAAATGCTTTTTGCGCCACTGTTAAATCTGACATATCATCGAATAACAAGCCTTGTTTGTCAACAAGATAAAAATGTTTTTTAGCCTCTTTAGCAGATAACCCTGCTTCTTGTAGTTCAGTAAAAATTTGATTAACAATGCCCATGCCAGCTGTTCCAGCTCCAAATGTTACAAATGTTTGGTCAATGAGCCGTTCTTTTGAAATATTTAATGCGCCAAAAACACCTGCCAAGACAATCATGCCTGTTCCTTGAATATCATCATTAAAAGTTGCAATTTTATTTTTATACTTGTCTAAGATAACCTGTGCATTTGCACGACCAAAATCTTCCCAATGCAGTAATGACTCTGGGAATAGTTCTTGTTCTGCGATCACAAACTGATCAATAAATTCAAGATAGGCATCACCTGCAATTCGTGCATGCTTATTTCCGAGATAGCGTTCGTTTTCTAGCAGTGATTGATTGTTTGTACCAGCATCGATGCTAATTGGCAAAACACTGGCTGGATCAATGCCGGCCGCTGCAGTATAAACCATTAATTTACCAACAGCAATATCGACACCGTTGACACCCCAATCACCCATACCCAAAATACCCTCAGCATCTGTTACCACAATTAACTTAATATCGCGGCCGTCTGCTGCATTAATAAGTGATTGCTTGATATCTTCTGGTTTGTCCACTGATAAAAATGTGGCATTTTGTGGATTTATATAAATGTCATTGTACTGCTCAATTGAATCCGCAACAACAGGATCATAAACAATTGGCATGAATTCGGAAACGTGTTGATCCATTAAATGATAAAACAAAGTAATATTTTCATTAAAGAGGTTCATCAAGAAAATACGCTTTTCAAGTGGTGCTGTTTTTGATTGGAATTGTTGGTATGCTTGCTCAGCTTGTTCGTCAATGGTTTGCACCTGACTAGGTAATGTGCCATTTAGGCCCAATGTCTTTCGTTCTGTTAACGTAAATCCAGTCCCTTTGTTCAAAAAGGGATTCCGTAATACTTCATATCCTTTTGCATGCATCGTTACTACCACCTTATATTTATAGTTTATTTAACAACATGCTTGACTATACTCGTGTCAATAGTTTATAGTCAAATTATTATGATGTTATAAATATAAACTATAGGTCCCTTGGAAATGATTGATATTAAAGGAAATATACATGCAAATAAATGATTTAAAATACTATAATGAGTTATATAATAAAAAGAATTTCACTAAAGTTGCAAAACATTTTAATATTAGCCAACCATCTATTAGCAGTGCTATTAAACGTTTGGAAAATTTTTTTCAAGTGAAATTGGTTATTAGAGGCAACACACAATCTGAATTAGTATTTACACAATCAGGTGAACAATTACACCAACATACGGTGTCGATTTTGAACGAATTAAATAGCGCAAAACATGAGTTAGATCATTTGAAATCACGAACAACAACGATTGGACTGCCACCTATTCTTAAAAACGCTTATTTTACTAAAATTGCTATAGCTGCTAGAGAATTTGACCGTCAGTTTAATATTAATAATATGGCCATTTATGAAGCCGGTTCTAACTATTTAAAGCAAGCCTTGATGGCTGGAGAGATTGATATCGCTTTACTGGGTGCTTTAAATATGCCACAAGATGATGAATTACTTATTATTCCCTTTATCCGCGCAAATTTCTGTGTGTATATTTCAAAAAATAATCCATTGTCCAAAAAATCACACCTTTATTTTTCAGACTTGCAGAAGCAAGCATTTGTAGCATTAGACTCCAGTTTTGTTCACAATCAAGCCATTAAAAAAATGAGTCAACAAGCTGGTTTTCGACCAAAATATTTTATGAAGACAAACGATATTCATTTTTTAATGAATCTGATTTCAGAAAATTTAGGGGTTGCAATTTTAACGGACATCGTCAAAACAACAGCTTCAGACATAGTTGTATTACCTTTATTAGATGAGCCACAACCTTTTTTCACTGGCAGTATCGCATTTAGAAAAATCATTTATTAACCAATGAAGAAAAATGCTAGTAGATACTTTGTCAAAATAAAAATCATTTTTATATTAAATAATCGGGCACCAGCTTCTCTAAGAAGTTGGTGCCCGATTATGGCATTTTATTTATTTGTTTAATAACACGCATTGTCACTATCACCACTTAATTTTAAGCCAATCGCATACCTGCATCCAGCGTGTTATCTAACTTATAAATTCGTTCTACGTCTATAATCACCACAGCCGCGCGTGGAAATCTGTCATAGATTTTTGTTTTTGCTAAAATTTCTGAGGCATAATCATCATTCTCGTGAATATGCGCTTTACCCTCAAATCTAAACCCTTTTTCTGCCACTCGATCGACTACTGCAACAGCTACTAAGCCATTTGTTAGTAAATTTTCATAGGCGTGCCTAAACGTATGTTCATAATAAATGAGATGTGAATCATCTAAAACATGTAATGAACCCTTTGGCCCAATTTGTGGTGAACCATCTGGGCTTGTTGTCGCCAAAAAAGGAAATTGATCATTAATCATGTCTTGCATATTTTGAGATAAAATCACCATTTTTGACCTCCCTTCTAAATATTTAATCAAAATAATTATGACAGATCACCCACCAGCAACTTTAATCGGTTCGTTCATCTAATTATCTACCCGCTATCAAGTGAGGATGATTGATCATATCATTTGTCACACTATCATCAACTAATATCGAGACTCTGTTTTTTAAATGTGTTAGATTAATGTTACTCATTTTTATTCTGCATTATTGTCTCCTGATATTATAAATTGATGAACAAAAAAGTTAATTTATTTAAAACTCATTTTTCATAAAGACATAATTTTCTAAATAATAACAAACTTAATGCTGATTTGCAAATATTTTGATTGTGTTTATTTTGTAATAATTATTGAATCATATTACATATATAAAGATGATATAATGACCATAATTTTAAAATAGTATTTTTAAAATTTAATGTTAATTTTATTAAAGCAAAGGAGAAGGAACATTATGGCTAAAATAACTGATGTATTTCAAGGATATGGTTTTAGTAACGATCGACTAACACTGTTAGCCGGACCCTGTGCAATTGAATCATACGACACATGTGCTGAAGTAGTTGAGACACTGAAAAACTTAACAGACAAGCTAGATATTAATTACGTTTTTAAGGCTTCGTTTGATAAAGCTAATCGTAGCGCAATTGAATCTGAACGTGGCGCTGGTATGACGGCTGGTTTAGAAGTCTTGCAAAAAATTAAAGACAACTATCAAGTACCAATAGTAACTGACGTACATGAATCCTACCAATGTGAACCTGTGGCCAAGGTGGCTGATGTTCTACAAATTCCTGCCTATTTGAGTAGACAAACCGATTTATTAGTAGCAGCAGCTAAGACTGGGCTCGTAGTTAATATCAAAAAAGCACAATTTATGGCACCGGAAGACATTAAAAGTGCAGTTAACAAAGTTGCTCAGACGAATGAACATATTCTGGTTACCGAGCGTGGCACAATGTTTGGTTATCACCAATTAGTTGTTGACATGACAAGCTTAATTCAAATGCGTGACACAGGTTATCCTATTATTTTTGATGCAACACACGCTGTCCAAATTCCAAGTGGTTATGGAAATCATTCTGGCGGTAATCGTGATTACGCTTTCCCTCTGATGCGTGCCGCTTTAGCTATAGGTATTGATGGTATTTTTGCAGAGGTACACCCTAACCCACCTGAAGCCATTTCTGATCAGGATAGTCAACTTTACTTATCTAAAATTCAACCTATTTTAGAAAATGCCAACAAACTCTTTCACGAACATCTCGACATGAAGGCGGTGTATGACAATGACGAATTACTTTGATGACGCTAAAATAACTTTTGACACAGAAATTGCTGCTTTACAAACAGTCCGCGAGACATTAGATGAAAATTTTGATGAGGTGGTTGAAGCAATTTTAAATACAAAAGGCCGTTCCATATTTATCGCCATTGGTAAATCTGGTATTATTGCTGAAAAAATAGCTGCCTCGTTGTCATCCGTTGGTGTCCCAAGCTTTTTCATTGATGCTGGTACCGCATACCACGGAGACCTAGGTCGTGTCTCAGCAGATGATTTAGTTATTTTTATTTCAAATAGTGGTGAAACACAAGAAGTTGTACAAACACTTTTTGCACTGAAAAATATTCATCAAAACGAGTTAAAAACGATTGCTCTCACAGGTTCTGAAGATGCAACGTTAGCTAAAAATACTGACATTTTTTTGAAAGTAGATGTCGCAGAAGAAGCTGACCCAACTAAACTAGCACCCACAAGTTCTACCACTGCTACACTTGTTATGGGTGATGCACTGCTAATTGCCGTCGAAAAAGCAAAGGCATTCAAACGAGCAGATTTTGCACTATACCATCCCGGTGGCTCAATTGGTAAAATGTTACTGCGGGATGTTGCACATTCTATGCACACTAAGATTCCTTATGTTCAAACAACAACACCAATTAACGATGTTATTTACCGTATTAGTGATTTTGGCGTTGGCATGACTTTAGTTAAAACACCCGAAGAAAAAGTTATTGGCATTATAACAGATGGTGATATTCGTAAAAAGTTTTTATACATTAATCAAGTCAAAAATTCAACTGCTGCTGATTATATGACTGAAGGATTTATTAGCATCAATCAAAATGCACGTAATAGCGCAGCTTGGAAAAAATGGCATCGAATAATATATCCAATTTGGTAGTCAAAGATGACGATGATAGCGTCGTTGGCATTATCACCATTCATGATGTGCTGGAATAGTTGCATTGACTTAAAATATAATCAATAAACAACCCCACTAACTTCAACAGTTAGTGGGGTTTTAAAAGTCTATTTTGTTCGTAATTTAATTAAATTCTTCATAAGTATTTGGATCCTGATTATCCACACGTCCATCTACTTTGGTCAATGAGCTAATAGCAATTACTTCATCTGCTGTTAACTCAAAATTCCAAAGTGCAAGATTATCGCGTTGGTGTTGTAGGCTACCAGCTTTAGGGACAGGTAGCACACCACGTTGAAGATGCCAACGCAGAATAATCTGTCCTGCATTTTTGTGATATTTTTCTGCTAATTCTAAAATAATTGGTTCTTTTAATTCTCCAATTCCACGACCTAATGGACTCCAAGCTTCAGTAACTATTCCGCGGTCTTTGTTAGCTTGCAACAAACTATTCTGTATCCAATAAGGGTGAATTTCGTTTTGATTGACCGCTGGTGTGACACCTGTTGCTTCAATTATGCGATCCAAGTGTGCCGCTTCAAAATTCGAGACGCCAATAGATCGTATCAACCCACGTTTTTGAGCTTCAATAAGAGCAGTCCAAGCTTCAACATAATTATCACGCTTAGGCAATGGCCAATGAATTAAATACAAGTCCAAATAATCTAAGCGTAAACGCAAAAGTGTTTCCTCAATCATTTTTAGAGCATCTTCCCGATGATGATATTGTCCTGGGAGCTTTGACGTGACATAAAATGATGATCTCGGAATGCCCGATCGCCTGATTGCTTCACCAACGGCACCCTCACTATCATAATTGGTAGACGTATCTATCAAACGGTACCCAGTTTGAATAGCTGCTAAAATTTGATCAACACCTTGCATACCACGTATTTGATATGTTCCCAAAGCTATCTGAGGCAATATGTGTCCATCGTTTAAATTATAAACTGGTACAGTATTATTATTCACTGAGTTTTCTCCTAACGGTTAATTATTTATCAAAAAATAGTCTATATTTTTAAGCTTGTAATGACATTAGTAACTAGTCATAATGGCATTTGCATTGTGTTCATAAAATCAAATTAAATATCAAAACAATGACTATACTTAGTTAGCAGTAAAAGTTTAATGATAAAATCAATGTTATTTAAAATTATTTTTAACGTTTGACTTGAGAACCAAATATCATTGAGATAATAAGCACAAGAATCACTGCCCCAATAATCGATGGTATAATAGCCATTCCAGCTAGACTAGGTCCCCAATGGCCAAGTAGTCCTTGACCAATAGCAGAACCGACTAGT
>AEMJ01000569.1 GCA_000166735.2 Leuconostoc inhae KCTC 3774
TTTGACCAGCATCTGCTTTTAACAATCCAGTCATAATGTTCATCAGTGTTGATTTTCCTGCACCATTTTCTCCCATTAAGGCATGCACTTCCGCATTTCCTAAATGAAAATCAACATATCGTAACACATGATTTTTACCAAATGATTTAGAAATACCAATCATATCAATTTTCATGTTTT
>AEMJ01000568.1 GCA_000166735.2 Leuconostoc inhae KCTC 3774
CAAACATGAAAATTGATATGGTTGGTATTTCTAAGTCATTTGGTAAAAATCATGTATTACGAGATGTTGATTTTCATATAGGGAATGCTGAAGTGCATGCCTTAATGGGAGAAAACGGTGCAGGTAAATCAACACTGATGAATATTATGACTGGGTTATTAAAAGCAGATGCTGGTCAAATAATGGTTGATGATAAGGTAGTTACGTTTAATGGTCCCAAGGATGCGGAAGAACATGGGATTAGTTTTATTCATCAAGAAATGAATAATTTCGGCGAAATGACAGTTTTAGAAAACATGTTTCTAAATAAAGAATTGAAGAAAAAGTTTGGTTTTCTAGATGAGTCAACTATGCGATCTCAAGCAAACAGTATCTTTCATACGTTACATATTAACTATGATTTGGACAGCCCTATAGGAAATTTGAGCGTTGGCGCACAGCAAATGATTGAAATTTCAAAAGCAATGATGACAGATGCGAAAGTTATCATTATGGATGAACCAACGGCAGCATTAACAACATCAGAAATACGTTCTCTCTTCGAAACCGTGAATAATTTAAAGGCTCGCGGTGTGAGTTTTATTTATATCAGCCATCGTATTGAGGAAAATATGGAGATAGCTGACAAAATAACAATTATGCGTGATGGTCATACCGTTAGCGAGTCGCGAATTTCTGATACAAGCGTTGATAAAATAGTTACTAGTATGGTTGGTCGTGATATTGGTGAATTTTATCCAGACCGTCATAAAAACTATGGGGATACTATGCTAAGTGTGTCCCATCTCACTCGTGTTGACAAATTTAAGGATATTAATTTTTCTGTCAAATCAGGTGAAATATTAGGATTTTCAGGGTTAATGGGATCAGGTCGAACCGAAATAATGCGAGCAATATTTGGGGTTGATCCAATAGACTCTGGTGATATTAAAATAGATGGTAAGATAGAAAAAATTTCGGATCCGTCAAATGCTATTAAGCAAGGAATTGGTTTTGTAACTGAAAATCGTAAAGATGAGGGGTTGATTCTTGATTTCTCTGTTGCTGAAAATATTATTATGCCAAGTCTACAGGAGTTGGTAAAAAATCATATGATAGATGAAACTACTAAAGAAAGTTTTGTGGATCTGTTGATAAAACGTTTAACTGTGAAGACAGATGGTCAAAATATTAGTGTGGGCAGTTTATCTGGTGGAAATCAACAGAAAGTAGTACTCGCCAAATGGATTGGTGCTGGCAGTAAAATATTGATTTTAGATGAACCGACACGAGGCGTGGATGTTGGTGCTAAACGAGAAATTTATGATTTAATGAATGAGTTAACTGATCGAGGGGTTGCAATTATAATGGTTTCGAGTGATCTACCAGAAGTCTTAGCTATGAGTGATCGCATTGCAGTCATGTATGAGGGCAGTCTTATGGGAATTGTCGACAATAACGAAAAGGTAACAGAATCGGACATTATGACACTTGCAACAGGAGGAAAAATATAATGGCTAGCGAAAAACGCGTAGAGAAAGTACAAGTAGTAAAAGATAATAAGAATCTGATGAGTAAGGTATCAGGGTTAGGCCCAGTCCTTGCATTAATTGTCTTAGCCTTGCTCACAACTGCAATGAATCCAAGTTTTTTAGATCCTAATAACTTATTGAACTTGTTACGACAAGTTTCGATTAATGGATTGATTGCATTTGGTATGACATTTGTCATTCTTACTGGCGGAATTGACTTATCAGTTGGTGCAATATTAGCTTTAACTTCAGCCTTGTCCGCTATGATGATTACAAGCGGCGTGCCAACATTAATTGCAATGTTAGTTGGAATTATAATTGGGGGTATCTTAGGTGGCGTGAACGGATTAATTATTACTAAAGGTGGCGCAGCACCATTTATTGCTTCACTGGCAACAATGACAATTTTCCGTGGTGCAACATATGTTTTTACAAATGGTAATCCAATTACAGGAAAAGCAATGAATAATAGCTTTGTGTTTCAATTCATTGGTCGAGGATATTTCTTCGGAATCCCGGTTCCAGTTATATTGATGATAATTGCATTTATTATTCTGTATGTTTTGCTACATAAGATGACATTTGGAAGGAAAACCTATGCTCTTGGTGGTAATGAAAAAGCAGCTTTTGTGTCTGGTATTAAAGTAAATATTACTAAAACTTGGATATATGTCATTTCGGGAATTATGAGCTCAGCAGCCGGTATGATTTTGATTTCGCGATTAAGTTCAGCTCAACCAGATGCAGGAACAGGATTTGAAATGGATGCTATTGCTGCTGTTGTTCTGGGCGGTACATCATTAGCTGGAGGACGTGGTCGGATATTTGGGACACTTATTGGTGCGCTAATTATTGGTACATTAAACAATGGTATGAACCTAATTGGTATTTCCAGTTTTTATCAGCAAATTGTTAAGGGAATTGTGATTATTATAGCAGTTCTACTTGACCGTCGGAAGAAAGCATAAAAGGAGTCGTTATCATGACTAAAAAATTATCGGTATTATTGCTGCTATTGGCATATTGATATATGGTATTTTCTTCGTTACATCGGGTCGTCAGGTTTTTTCTATCAGCAATCCCTTTCAAAACAATGTAACAGTGCAGCATAAAAACCAGCTGAATTGAAGATAGGCGTTTCATTATCCACATTGAACAATCCATTCTTTATTTCTATTAAAGATGGTGTGAATGAAGTTGCTAAATCATCTGGATCAAAGGTACAAGTGTACGATGGACAAAATAGCACGAACAAACAGAGCAACGATGTGGAAGATTTAATTCAAAAAAAGGTTGATGTTCTGATTATAAATCCAGTCGATTCTTCAGCAATTACGCCAGAAGTTAAGTCTGCAAATGAAGCTGGGATACCAGTTATTACAATAGACAGGTCTTCTGATGGTGGAAAAGTTCTGAGTTTAGTTGCTTCTGACTCACGAGAAGGCGGTAAAATGGCAGCTGAGTTTATGATTAAAACATTAGGACAAAATGGGAAAATTGCTGAATTACAGGGCACACCTGGCGCATCGGCAACACGCGAACGTGGTGCCGGGTTTGATAACACAGCTAAAGGAAAACTTGATACTGTCACACGACAGACAGCTAACTTTGATCGTACACAAGGGCTGAATACTGCTGAAAATATTGCCCAAGCTCATCCTGAAATAAAGGGATTGTTTGCTCAAAATGATGAAATGGCATTAGGCGCAGTGCAAGCTTTAAAGTCTAACCCAAATGTTATTATTGTCGGATTTGATGGCTCTGAGGATGGCATTAGTTCTGTAAAGAAGGGTCAAATGGCGGCAACTGTTGCACAGAAACCAAAAGAAATGGGTAAGTTGGCTGTTCAAGCAGCATATGATTATTTCCAAGGAAAGAAAGTATCAAGCAATATTAAATCACCATTGGAACTTATAGTTTCGGATAAGTACAAATAAGTTGTTAGTTATATTTAGTTCTTATTATGAATATGAAAGGCAGTAAAAATGAATAATGTTGTCGTAATTGGCAGTTTAAATATAGATTTGGTTACAAAAATTGAAAGACTTCCGCTCCAGGGGGAGACCATCTCCATTATTGATCAAACAACTAATTTTGGTGGAAAAGGTGCGAATCAAGCTGTTGCGGCCGCCAGGCAAGGAGCAAATGTAACGTTTATTGGCGCCACTGGCGACGATGATAATGGGGAACTTTTCAATGAATTATTAAAAAAAGAAAATATTAACACAGATTACATCGTGAAAAAGGACAAACCAACAGGCACTGCAACCATTTTGTTAGAAGCTAATGGTCATAATACTATACTAGTTCATGGTGGTGCTAATATGGACTTGAACAAAGCAGATGTTGAAAAAGCAACAAAAGTGTTACGAGATGCCGATGTAGTTGTCGCACAATTAGAAGTCCCTAAGGAAGCAGTTGAAGCAGCGTTTAAAATTGCCAAAGTAGGTGGCGCTATTACTGTACTCAATCCAGCACCGATTACGCATAACCTTGGAAAAGAGTTAATTAGTAACACTGACTTAATTATACCAAACGAAACAGAGGCAGCTGCGCTTGTTAATGCTTCTAAAAGTACGGATTTAAAAACAATAGAAGATACAATTTATCAACAATTGCGTGTTCAAGGACTAAAAAACGTGATTATCACTCTCGGAGATAAGGGTGTTTATTATAATATTTTAAACGAACCTGGGTTCTTACCGATTTTTACAGTAGATACAGTAGATACTACAGCTGCCGGAGATACGTTTATTGGAACAGTTGTTGCAAGCTTACGACATGACATGCTATATATGCGAGAATTATTATTACGTAGTACCATGGCCAGTTCTCTAGCTGTAAGTAAGGCTGGCGCTATATCATCTATCCCATATAAAAAAGCAGTTGACGAAAAGATTAATCAATTAGGAAACTACGAGGCATCAAGATGATTACACAAGACGAGAAGAAGAAGAGAGCTGCTGAAGTAGCGGTTAATTATATAAAGGATGGCATGGTAGTTGGTTTAGGAACAGGTTCAACGGTTATGTATTTACTAGAAGCTATTGCTCGTCAGGGATTAAAAATTTCTGGGGTGACAACTTCAAAAAAACCTCTAAGATATGTGCCAGTTTGGGTATCAAAGTCAATGACATTGACAATGTAGATCACATCGATGTCACTATTGATGGCGCCGATGAAGTTGATGTTTATATGAATGGTATTAAAGGTGGTGGCGCAGCATTATTAATGGAAAAAATTGTAGCTAAAAACTCTAAACGTAATATCTGGATTGTCGATGATACTAAGGTGCATGATATTTTAGGGACATTTCCTCTACCCGTTGAAGTTGTTCCTTATGGAAGTGGTCGTTTATTGAAAAAATTTAACGATAAAGGTCTTAAGCCTATTCTTAGAATGGATAAAAACAAGTTGCCCATAGTAACTGATGGTGGGCATTATATTATTGATTTACATTTAAATGCGATTGATAATCCGCAAAATTTAGCCGAGTATCTTGAGCGTCAAGTTGGTGTTGTGGAGCATGGATTATTTTTAGATGTAGCAGACGTCATTATAATTGGTGGAGATAAAAATATTATTAAGGAACGCAAAAATAGAATGACAGAATAAATTTGGTCGTCTAGAAAAAATAAAAGTCTCTGATAAAATTAGTTTTCTCTCACTTTATCAGAGACTTTTAAATTAGACAGATTATAAAAACACCTTGCATAAAAAGGAACAGGTTATATCTTCTGGTTCATCATCTCATGACGGTACTGTCATATATTATAGTGACAATCATTCAGACAAGTTTTTCAGCAATATGTAGTGTTTGATTAATTATTGCAAGCTGCCAGATATAATTGTCTTACTTTGGTTACTTTTGTAAATTGGCTATTAATGTATTTTATTAATCAATTGACATTTTAAACTAATAATTATATAATCTATTTATTATATAACGTCGAAAAGATAAGTACTTATTAAATTGATTGCATAGAGAGCTAATGATTGGTGAAAATTAGTATCATGGGAATTTGGAAAATGGTCTTGGAGTTAAAATGATGTGAGCATAGCGTTTGTTAATGTCGTTCGGTTACACCCGTTAAAGTGTCAGAGTATCGTATTTTTATGCCGTACTTAGTAAGCGTATCATAGTGATTTGATGCGGAAACCGGGTGGTATCACGATTTAATTCGTCCCGCAACTTTGATAAAACAAAGTTGCGGTTTTTTGTTGTCGTAATGCAGTTTTTAAAAATAGAAGTGGGAGATAGACATGGGAAATAAAGTGGTGAGTGACCAAGCTATTGCAAAGCGGTTGACTAAAGAGAGGGCTGATGTAGTTGCGCTTTTTTAGTATTGTCAGATGTAAACCATAGATAATCAATTTTAATAGACGGTAGTAAGCGATTTTCATTGAAAACGGTTATCTAGTAAATAATTTTAAGGACTATTATTGCTTAGGAAAAAATAATCATTGCAGTGATAATTGTTATAGCGGTGGCCAGTACTGCCATATTTGTGTACCAACGTCCAACAGATACGAACGCAAAATCTGAAATAACGGTTGGTGCTATTGGATCTGACGCGCAAACTTGGCAATACATTGCTAAACTATCAGAAACAAAGGAAAAAATATTAAAAATTGTCGTTAAAAACTTTACTGATGGTGTATCTTTAAACACCGCCACAGCTGAAGGTCAGATAGACGTCAATGCTTTCCAATCGTATGCTTATTATAATGCTTATAATAAAAGTAACAAAAATAATCAATTGGCAGCATTAGGGACGACATACCTGGAACCAATGGGTATCTATTCGAATAAATATAAAGACATAAGAGATATACCAAATGGTGCGACAATTGCAATTGCTAATAATGCGGCCAACACGTCACGGGGCTTACGTTTATTAGAAAAATCTGGCTTGATTACGTTGCAGTCTGATTTTGGTAGTTTATCTGGCGTAAATGCGATTAAAAATAATCCACATCATCTCAAATTTAAGGAAATAGATGATACTACTGGACCACATGTGTTTAAGGATCCCGATATTGCTGCTGCTTTAATTGGCAACACGATTGCTTTGGAAGGTAAGCTCAATGTTTTAAAGGATACTATTTTTTACGAAAGAATTAATCAGTCAACAAAAGATAATATCAACATTTTAGCAACTACGGCAAAGGAAAAAATAATAAAAAATTTAAGCAACTAGTTCAACTGTATCATAGTCAAGCTGCTCAAAAATATATTAGTCGCAAGTTTGATAACACAAAAACTGAAGTCAACAAACCAATCAGTTATTTATCCAATTAATTAGTGTTGCGTTGGCAATTGGCAGAGAAGCTTAAAGTGGCTTTTGATACAATCATATGTTCAAAAACAACGTGAATCCTAATTAATAGGATTCACGTTGTTTTGACTGTCAATATGATATTTTATGATGGATTGTATAATATAATTGAGCGCCTATACAATAATTTAATATGAATTGACTGAAATAACCATAAAGAGTTAGCAGTTGTGTTTATTTTCTTATGAACAAGTTGTTTTTAGATGGTGTATTATGCGTATTTTTAAATTGTGAAGGGGCCATGCCAATGTATTTTCGAAAAGCTTTTGAAAAGTGAACATAACTCGTATAACCACAGGATAACGCGACGAATTTAATTGATGTATCTGACTTGATCAACATTTCTTTAGCAGCACGTAATCGCGTAGTTGTTAAATATGTTTTGGGACTGACTTGTAGATAAATCTTAAAGATTCGAAATAAGTAGGTACGATCAATACCTAGATAATTAACGACATCAGTGATTGTGATTGGTGTATCGTAATTATTTTGAATGTATTGTGTTGCTTTTAATATTAATATTTTTTGAGGATTTGAATTAGTAGACTTAGTTGCATTAAATGTTGTACGTAATGCGTTTATTAAGCTGATTAATTGTGAGGCATAATCTAAATCTTGCGTATGATCTAGATGAGACAGCTTTAAAATATTTTCAATTTCATCTTTAACAATTGGAGCTTGGGTTACTGTAAATACTGGATTTTCATCTGTTAGTGAAACAGTATCCATTAGTGATTTAACATAGTCACCCGTAAAGCGAACCCACATAGTTGTCCAAGGGTCATTATAATCAGCAATCATATTAACAAGAATGCCTGGTTGACAGTAAAACATACTACCAGCTTGCAGATGATATTTTTGGCCGTTGCTGATAAAAGTACCTTTTCCAGATAATACTAAATGAAGCATATAACCTGAACGTGCACCAGGCCCATAATGATGACCAGGTGTGGCAGGATCTACACCACCAGAGGACAGGTATAGGTATGGATTGCTGAGAGAGTTGTTGAACACATATAATTTTGTCAATTTAGCCACCTTATTCTAAATCATCTTTTTGATAACAGTATGCAACATTATGACATTGTAAAAGCGCTTACATTATAATAATATAAAGATGTAATTAATTGTAATTATAGCATATAGAATAAGGTTTGGGAGGAAAATGATATGGTAGATAAAAAGCAACAATATGACGCCTTTTCTGATGACGTTTTAAAATCTATTGGTGGTAAAGAGAATGTCATCGAGGCATTTCACTGTGCAACACGCTTGCGAATTAACTTGAAAGATACGGAGAAAGTTGATAAAGAAAGTTTAGGGGATCTGGATTTAGTTAAAGGAATCAATATTAATAGAAACCAACTACAGCTAATTATTGGACCTGGTTTAGTTGATGAGGTGACTGATGAGTTTATTTCATATACTGGGATTACAGATTTACAAGCACAAACAAACAACATAGCTCCAAATTCAGCAAAAAAGAAAACGTTAGTTGGATATCACATTTTATTGATGATTTAACAGGTGTATTTACTGAGATACTACCAGGAATCTTAGCAGCTGGTATATTAATTGGATTAAACAATCTTATGACACAAAAGATTGTAGGAAATCAATCAATTGTTAGCGCAATCCCTGGATTAAAAGGAATCAGTACAATAGTTAGCTATGGATCTAGTGGTATTTTTGCGCTATTGCCATTATTAGTTGTTTATTCTGCTACGAAACGCTACGGTGGGCGCCCAGTTATGGGTCTTGCTATGGGAGCTGTTATGATGTCTGCTAGCCTTCCGTCTCTAAGTGATGTCAGCACTGGTGCTTCAAAAGCTGTTATTGCTGACATATTTGGATGGCAACTATCATTGTATAGTTTTGGTGGTCAAATTATTGTTGCATTAATAATGGGTTGGATTATTGCTAAAATAGATAATTATTTTCAAAAACATTTACCAGGAGTTATTCAATTTGTCTTGGCTCCTATGTTGACGATCTTAGTTTCAAGTTTTATCTTATTTATGGTCGTTGGTCCAATTGGCATGAGCCTGTCTTCATTGGTAACGAATTCACTTGTTTGGATGTCAACAACATTTGGCATTGTGGGTTACATGATTTTTGGTGGCATTCAGCAACTTATTGTTATAACTGGATTGCATAACATGTTTGGTGCAGTTGAAGCGCAATTAATTGCAACAAAAGGAACTGATTTTTTAAATCCGTTGTTTAGTGTGGCATTGATGGGTCAAGGTGGTGGCGTACTAGCCTATATGTTCTTAAATAGGCATGATGCAAAGGCCAAAGAAATAGGTCTGTCATCTTTTTTCTCAATTCTGTTTGGCATTTCTGAACCAGCATTGTTTGGTATTAATATTAAATATCGTTATCCCTTAATTGGTGGTTGTTTTGGTGGGGCTATCGGAGCCGCTTATGTGTACTTGACTAAATTAACTGCTATTAGCTTTGGGACAACGGGATTACCCGGCATTGCTATTGCCTCGCCCAATAATAATGGTTATGTTAATTATCTTATTGCTAATTTAATCGGTATGGTATCAGGACTGATAATCACGTTGTTAGTCGCAAAATTTGTTAGGAAACACCATACTACTAATGCTGTTAAACAATAAATAAAGGAGAACAAAATTGCCTAAAACAACGCAAAATAAAAAATACAGTTTCAAAATATGGTAACTAATTTGATTGATGTCGATCCTAGTATCGTAAACCAAGAGGAAATGTTAACTTCTGAAAGTCCATATCGAGAAAAATATCATATTGAACCCCACTCAGGTATATTGAATGATCCTAATGGTTTTACCTATTTTAATAATGAATATCATTTGTTTTATCAATGGACACCACTGGCATTTACTAAAAATCCTCACATATGGCACCATGGTTGGTATCATATGGCATCAAGAGATTTAATCCATTGGCGAGACTTAGGACCTGCGATAGAAAGCGACACAAATTTAGATAGTCATGGTACTTACTCAGGAAGTGGGTTGGTAGTTGATAATGATTTGTTTTTGATATACACCGGGAACACTTGGAACGCAAAATGGCAGCGCGTGCCATATCAAGTTGGTGCAAAAATGACATCAATAGGTGAAATCACAAAATTAGGGAAACCATTCATTAGTGGACATCCGATGGGCTATACATCACATTTTCGCGATCCAAAAATTTGGCAATCAAATGGTGACTACTATGCTATATTTGGTATTCAGAGAGAAAACTTAACCGGTGCGGCAATTATATATCAATCCAAAGATTTACAAAACTGGCAGTTAAAAGGTGAAATCAAAACAAAGTATAATCATTTTGGTTATATGTGGGAATGCCCAGATTATTTTGAAATTGATAATAAAGGGGTGTTACTCATTTCACCACAAGGATTGCAAGCAGAAAATGATAAGTATCAAAATATTTATCAGACAGGATATTTTGTTGGTACGAAGTTAAATTTGGATACACTGGCATTTGATCATGATGATTTTCAAGAACTAGATTCAGGATTTGATTTTTATGCCTCTCAGACAACTCTGGCACCAGATGGTCGTCGTATTTTATCAGCTTGGCTTGGTATATCAGAATTACATTATCCTACAGAAGCTTATCATTATGCTGGTGCGTTAGTTTTTCCGAGAGAGTTAACACTTCATAATGGAAAACTTATTCAAAATCCAGTGCGTGAAATCAGTGAACTACGTCACGAGGAGCAAAATATTAATCTGGATATTACTTCTGCTCATATGATCAGTCATGGTGTTGCACAGGAAATAAAACTTGATGTTGATATGAAAAATACTGGACGTGTAAATATCTATTTATGTGCCAACAATACTAATAAACAATATACATGTTTGACTTTGGATCGTATTGAGCAACAAATAATACTTGACCGAACGCATTCAGGCATGACGCTCAATGTTGAAAATGGAAATATACGAAAAAGGCATCTAGGGATAGAAAAATCAGTACAATTAGATATTTTAATTGATCGCTCGTCAGTTGAGATATTTGTTAATAATGGCGAACTAGTGTTTACAGCCAGAATATTTCCTGATGAAGGGCAAGATAATGTTTTTATTGAGGCGGTGAGTGGTATTACTAAAATTGTTGGCAAAAAATGGTCCCTTTAATGTGAAATGACGCTTGAAATGATAATGAATAAATTTAGAAGAGGTAGTTGTTTATGTTTAGTCTTTTTAAAAAACAAGAAATTGTCATGGATAATGACTTATACAGTCCGATACAAGGGGAGTTTTTAAACCTTGAAGAAGTAAGTGATCCAGTTTTTTCAGAGAAAACTATGGGTGATGGTTTTGCAATTCAACCAGATGGGGATGAACTACTTGTCAGTCCAGTCGCTGGAAAAGTGATGATGGTAGCTGCAACAAAACATGCGATTGGTATTCATATGGCTAATGGGTTGGATGTATTGTTACATTTAGGTTTAGATACTGTTAATATGGATGGCAGTCCATTTAACATAAATATTAAAGTTGGCGATATTGTCAGTGCAAGGCAGCATCTTGGAACAATGGACTTAGAGAAAATTATTAGTGCTGGATATGACACAACGATAATGGTTGTTATTACTAATATGAACATGTTAAAAACGTTATCTACCAATGACGGTAGATATCAAGCGGGTGACAAAGTTGGGGTAGTTACAGTAAAATAATGGTGCTAAATACTTTTATCTATTGCTTGATAAGACATTAGTAAATAGACGTTGTAAATTTTTTTAGGTAATATTATTGAATAAAATGAGGCATTTAATGTAAAAAAATATGGGAAACCTTAACTAGAGGTTTCCCATATTTTTTGAAGTAAAACATTAAGCATGCCAAGATGCTATATTATGATTAACTAAGTAAGTGATGCGTGCTTGAAATTGTTCCAGTGGTTCAATTTCTGGTTGACTTAGCCAAATTGAAATAAAAGCGGTTAATATTTCGATTAAATAGGCTGTATCTAGATCGTTCTTTTTGATATCAGGGTTGTACTTTATGAGCAGTGATTGGTATTTGGTATTAATAAAGTGCATCCACACGCCTTTAATGTAAGGACGTGTGTACAGAATATGTAAGGTTTCCTTTTTATGATAAAGCAGCGGTGCCATATCATTTATAAATATCGAGAGTACATCCTCATGATCGGATAAACGCTTCTCTACTCTGATTTTAATATCTTGATCAACTTTGTTGATGAGTGTATAGACTAGGTCATCATATGACGGGAAGTGATGCTGGACACGTTCTGCTGATACACCAGATAATTGCTGAATAGTTTTCAAGTTTGGCGCTTCGTCTCGACTAGTTGCCATGCACTTTAAGAAAGATGACAAAATGAGTGTTTCCTCGTGATCTGTCGTTGCATCAATGTCCTTGGCAATAAAATAATTTAATGGTAAATCAAATGTATCAATGATAAGTAACATGATTTCAGTAGATGGATAGCCACGATGATTTTCCCAGTTAGATACAGATTGATAGGAAATATAGATTTTTGTGGCAAATTCTTGTTGTGTTAGATGATGCGCTGTACGTAAGTGTTTAATTTGATCCCCAATAGTCATAATGTTTTTCCCCTGTAAAAATTAGTTTAATAATTATATTATACATTAAATATAATAGGATTAAATATAAAATAGTGATATTATGCACAATATATAATATTGTACGCATTATAAGGTGAATCTATGTAATTACGAGACAAAATAAAAATGGCTTCATTTTAAAATAGCCATTGGTCTGACCCAACCAGCAGAGGCCTTATAAATATTAATTGGTTGGCAAATAATTGTGAAACCGTCATCGGGTAATAGATCTAGGTTGCCCATTTTTTCCATTTGATAATACGGGATTGTTGTGCCTGAATAATGACCTTCCCAAATAATAGAGGGGTCTTTTGTTTTAGCAAATTTTTCTGCTGTGAAATTAAAAGGGGCATCCCAACTCCAAGCATCAGTACCAACTACTTTGACACCACGTTCAGTTAAGTATAATGTGGCCTCACGTCCCATACCAACGCCTGAAGATAAGTAGTCATCTGCTCCATAACGGGCACCTGCAGCAGTATTGACAACAACAATATCGTCAGGTTTTAAAATATGATTAATGCGATTAAGCTCCTGCGCTACTTCACTAGCCGTAATCACATGTCCATTTTCAAAATGACGAAAGTCAAATTTTACCCCTTTACCTATAAAGTTTTCTAATGGGATCTCATCAATTGTTGGCATGGGCGAGCCATTGTCCTGTGTTGAATTAAAGTGATAAGGCGCATCCATATGAGTTCCGGAATGGCTAGTCAGTTTGAGATTTTCTGAAGCCCAGCCCTCTTCATTTTTCAAATTTTTTGTGTTAAGGCCTTTAAATACACTTGCCATTTGTTTGGCACCTGCTGTGTGGTCACTATATTCAATTTCTGGTTTGGCTTCCTTGGGATCAGACGGAATACCTGCTTTAAGACTCACAGATAAATCAATAATTTTCATAAGCATATCCTCTTCAAATTTTATTCTACAATTTACGATATCTCCATAACTTGAATGTGTTAATGATTATATCATAATCTTTTGAAGGGTATGCTCAGTTTTTCCACTACTTTGTTTAGTCTATATCACAGTAAACAATAAAAGTCACTAACATATTTTGGGACAAATGATGAGTAAATATGTGAAAAATTAGGGGTTGTAGTTTGATAAACTATAATTTGGAGGATAGTAAAGATTGATTTAAAATTCTTAAATTGAGGCCTCTTGTGCTAAACAAATCATATAAAATTTGATACAAATGATGAGTTGTTTAGCACAGGATATTTTAATTGACATGATGTGTGACGTATTGTAATAAAGTGCTATGAAAATAACGGAAAGATTATTGGTATTGGATTGATGTTTAAATAATAACGTTGTTATATATCAGTTAGTTTGTCAAATTTATCCGATCATGAGAACGTGATAGTAATTATTATATTAGGTATGCTATACTTCTTTGCATCAAAATAATTTTTACAATTTTCCAAGCATGTAACTTAGTATTGTAAAATCATGTAAATTGATCGTGAGATATGTTACAACTACTAATTATAAGTCTTCAATGAGCTGTAGTAGTCTGCTAACAGATAAGTCATTATAGTTGCAGTTCATTGAAGACTTTTAATTATGTAAATGTTGATTTAAGAGGGGATAATTATGAGAATCATTAGGGTATTTAGTATATCAATATTTTTATTGGTGGCTACTTTTATTATTCAAGGAATGACGCAATATGCATTGAAACCATTATTATTTAGTTTTTTACAAGTATTATTTGTAGCAGAAATTTTGACTATTATTTTTGCTTTTGTCGTGGGGAAATGGTTAAAAATTAACTTTTACTGGCAATTACCAAAATTTCAAAACTACCATGAATATACGGTTTTTGTTTTACCTGTGCTGCTTGTCGCCGCCATTTCCACTATTTCTATCATGACAATGCCGACTATTTCAATCTTGCAATGGTTAGAGGGCATTCTTTTAGTATTATCAGCTGCAGTAGCAGAGGAACTGATTTTAAGAGGTGTTGTGCTTAATTTATTTGTTAAGCTATTTTCTGGCACAACAAAGTATGCAGAAGTATATATGTGCATTGCCACTAGTATTGTGTTCTCTTCTGCCCACTTAATGAATTTAGTTCACCAATCTCTTTTTCAGACTTTGGATCAGATGATTGGTGTCTTCGGATTGGGTATGGTTTTAGGGATGCTATATATCCGCTCCGGAAGTTTAATACTACCAATTTTATTACATTCATTTTTTAATTTACCTGGCGTTGTTAAAGGAAATCTCATAGGCAATACTACATATGCGTCTAACATTGGCAGAACATTGAACATGTTGTATATTGCTATTGCCGCATCAATTTATGTGATATGTTATCTGAAACCGTTGAATAGGGATAAATTTAATTTGATTAAACGTGTGAAATCCCGGAATTGAAGGTGCGTGACGTATTTTTTAACAAATAAAGAAGAATTAATCTACTGGGCGTGTATATGCTAGAAAATTCAAATAGTGGCACAACATCATAAGTTCATTTTTCTTATTTTCATTGGGTTATATCATATTATGTGTGTACGGGGAACAACAGGATTAATACTTAGTGGCAATATATGCACTTGCTAAGAGATTTACCAATCTTTATATTTGATATTTTTTAGTTAAAAAAGGGGGACAAATGAGTATACGAAATAAATAGGAATGATTATCATATGATGGATTAAAGCAGGTAACTGGATCATTCAAACAACAGCGTATGATGTGGGTCAATGTCAGCTGACATGTTTATTGATGTTTTGTCTTTCAGATGTGGTCATTGGTCGTGTAACTTATGGATTCTTTAATAATTAATGAATGTCCATCACTGATCTTTTAATATGTTAAATATAAATTTGGGATCAAATATATTGCGTAAAAGGAAACTAAAATTATGTTATTAAAAAATATTATATTATCTATTTTCAAAAAAGTAAGGCAATTCTTTGAACTCATTTTAGTCACAATATTAATTTATATGATTCTAGCCATACCAACTTTTTTCTTTTTATAGGAAATTTAAATCAATATACTTGGATACGGTTAGTATTGAATATCATTGCAGGTGGATTAATTGCTTATTTTGGGTATCGCTATTTAGTGAAGCAAGCAGATGTTGTCTTTGAGCGTCTGAATAGTAAAAAAGTTGGCATGTCCGTCATTATATTTGTTATAACATGGCTGTTTCTAACTTTTGGGTTACCTGCGATATTTGGGCATAATCCGTTACCGGGCAGTAATCAACATGCCATTGATACTATATTCAATCATTTAACGAATTGGTGGACACAGTTATTATTTAGTTTTAATATTGTTGTGATTGCGCCGATTGTTGAAGAAGTGTATTTTCGTGGCATTATGTTTGAAGAGGCCAAACCGCTTGGGAGAGTTGTTCAAATCTTGTGGCCAACGTTGATGTTTGCATTGGTGCATTCACCATCGACATTGGAACAGTGGGCAATTTACTTAACGGCTGGTAGTGTATTGATGGTTGTTAGAGTGGTGACTAAAAAATTGCAGTATACGATCATGTTCCATAGCCTACATAATTTAGTAGCATTGTTGTCATAAATTTGCGTTTGAAAATAATTCGTTTGACGGAAAAACATTGCGAACGCAACATTTTAGATCTAATTTTTAACACAGTTAGGGAGAATCCAATGATTCAGATAATTAACTTAATATTGCAGATTATAATTGCTATAGTAACAACTGCCGTTTTTGTAGACATACTTATAAAAGGGTTGAAAGTTAACCCTTTCGGATTTAATGCAACTTATTTGTCATATTCACTGCTCTTTTTAGGTTTAGGGTTAACGTTATTGCAATTAAATTATTTTTCTGTGATGATTGCTACGCTCGCAGCCTTTGATTTGTGGTTGTCTGAGAGAAAAAAGTAGTAAAACAATGTGAACCTAAATATTAAAGGGATAAGTTTTGACTTTACAATGATTTAACGTGTCATGTTCAGAACCATATTAACCAAAATAAAAAAGCGTTTCACCTATGAAATATATAGGTTGAAGCGCTTTTTCTGTGATGATTGTTTTATATTTTAGTAAAAATAGTTGGTTTAACTATCATAAAATCGTCAATCATTGCTTATGTATCGCAATATGACTAAAATTGATAATGCCTTTTTTCGTCATTATTGATAAAAATAAAGGTATAGACTAGGAAAATGCTTAACATAAAGATTTGCATGAGTATGGTTTTGAGTGTGACAGGCGCTGTTGCAAGAGGTGACGAGCTATATAAAAATGACGGCAAATTGAGTAAGCAATGCGCTAAAAATGGTATTAATAGGCTACCTGACCGGATATACAGCATACTTACTAGACATCCAAAAGCAAAAGTATAAATCATCTGGTTAAGTGCTTGCATAGCGTTTTGATTAAACAAATTCATCGCGTGTGATAATGAAAATGTCAAGGAGGATAATAATATACTAAGCTGTACACGCCATTTATGATGCTTAAAGTAGACAAGTAGCGCTCCAAAAATTAGGCCACGGGAGAGATATTCCTCAAAAAAAACAGCTGTAATCATAGCCAATACAAGCATAAGAGAATGAGGCAAGTGGTGAACAATCATTTTCCAAATGGCAGGATCATAAAGAAGAGGGAGCAACGCGCGTACAGCATATAACATGATAGGAATAACATAAACTAATTTATCTAGCCAAGTATCATGTGCAGGAATAATAAATATTTTGACTACTTTGTATTTGCGATTAACTAAGTATAATATGCTAGTAATGGATAGGGAGTTCAGTATAATTATTGAATTATCAGGTAGATGTGTGAAATGGGCTAACAGATTTTCAAAGCCAATAGTGAGTAAATCACTGCCAATCCAGAGTGACAAAATTAGGAATAGTAATTTTTTTTAGATTTCATATCATTAGTTTAGCATAGTTAAAGCATCTGATGAAGTGCCATTATGGCAACTAAAAATTAAGGGTGTTATGGTAATATTAACATTGTACTGACCGTATGTTCACAGTATGTCAGAAATAAAGGGTAGTGGGGAAAAATGAAAAAAATCGTAATAGATCGTAATTTTTATAAAAACATGATATATACTTTGGTATTATAGCAGTTATATTATCAGTGCTTATACTACAAAGGCCAATAAGTGCACCACTTTTTATAGGAAGCATCATTTTCCTAGTATTGTCAATGATAAGAATCATTTTTTCAGTTGTCTCAATTAAACAGATTAATTAAATTGAAAAAATATTTGTTAGCACGAATGACAGTGTTAACAAATATTTTTTTATATTCATGAACATGTTATCAAAGCTGTTTTTACCACAATAAACAACAAAAGTCACTAACATATTTCAGCGCAAATAATGGGTAAATATGTGAAAAATTAGGGATTGCAATTTGGTAAACTATAATTAGGGATTGATAAATGTTTATCAAAAAAATTAATGACATACCGCAAGTTGATGAACGTGATTATGAGGGCTCACATTTGAAAGGTGTTATTGATGATTATAAGAAAAACCCTAATTAGTAAAGTTGCTGTAAGAGATACAGCCATATTCGTGGCAGCGATACTGCCAAATATGGCTGTAGCCATTTCTATCCAAATGTTTCTGGTATTGGCTGGCTTTCTTTTTATTAGTGCTGTAATTTTATATATTTTAGACATGCTTTTTTTATCATATACGAGTATTGGGAAAAAACGAGTTGATAAATATACTGAAAAATTATAATAATACCCTTCTATTTTTTGAACACTGTAAAGGTAATTTTTTAAAGATTTTAAAATATGAGCTGATACACAGCTGGCATATCTTAGTGGGTATCAGCTCATCATGCTCATAATTACTTCAAACAGCAGTAAATCAGAAATAGTCGACGTTTTAAATGTTGATCCTGTGTTTTCAATTATACGTCCTGAAAACGGGTATAGGATACCAAAATGGAGGGAAAAAGTTTCTGTTATACTTAACATCACTATCATAACTTGTTTCTTTTTTGAATGTTTTATTGATAGGGTTGCTTGATCGAAGCATTAAATAGTGTGTTCATATCATTAATGATTTTACAATTCATACTAACTTTATTTTAAGTTTGTGTATCAAATAAAAAAGAAATTCAAGTTAAGGACATGTTTTTATGGGCAAGGCAGTATCTTAAATTTATCAAGTAAGAAGTAAACTAATTATTAGAAATCATAAGTTAATTTGCCTTTTAGGTAGTATGAAATAATTTTATTTATTATACAGTAACAAAAAGTCCTCTTCAGGCTGTGGTGGCAGAGTTATAATGGAGTGTAGATGCAGAAGGATTAGGGTTCCGTAGAAATGAAAGGATTGGTTCTTGATATGAAAGAAAACAATATTCTATCTGATATCAATAAGTTATTAGCAGATAATATTAGTCAGGACGAACGAGAAATTTTAAGTCATGCTAAAAAAGAACTAGAAAAAAATCATCCTTTCCTAGGATCATTTCAGACCTCAGAGGAGAATTAACACCTTTAGCCGTAAGCCAGAAACTTTCTAAGAACGTTGGCACACTTTATCTAAAAATTAATAGTCATGAATTTCAAAGTAAAAATTTCGGAGGCGGGCTTATTATGGGTTGGGGCCAGACGTTTTAATCCTTAACACAATACAGCTTATTCAAACTAAAAAACACCAGTTTTACTGAAATTGCTGAAAGGCTTGTTTTCGACCAGTTAAGTGCTTGGTTAATTCTGACAATTTGCCATTTATAACAAGGGAAAATGTATTAATGAAAAAAGCAAAAAAATTTACTTACCGAAATATCGTGCTACAAATATAGCGCTAATATCGTTTATTTTAATGGCAACAGCTTTTTTTAAAAATAGATCGTTAAATATTTTTTTGGCGATAATATTATCTATTTGTGTTGCTGGAATAATTTATTTTCTGTATTATATGTATTTAACTAAAACAAAAATGGGTAAACGCTATATACAAAAATTAAAAGAAAATGTCGAAAAAAAGTAGGCATTATTTTGATAAATATTAAGTTAAACTAAACCAATCATTTGGACAAATCCATGTCCAAATGATTGGTTTTTATTTTTTAATCGTTTATTTAACTAAAATAATCACTGTGTTCTTGCTTTTGATGTAGAAATTATTACAATGATGACACTTAAAATTGACCAAGTTGAAACTGCTTAATTTGTGCAATGTGAACAAATTTAACGTAATTATTGTTTATTGTGTTTATTTCGTGTATGATTATTTTTAATCTCTAGTTAATGTTGTAATTGCTTTATTGTTATTTAACCGGTTAATAGCTATATAAACATAATCAGTATAATTAGAAATGATTAGTTATTTTTCATAATATCTTCATTGATGCAGTAGGAGGCGTTTTATGAATAGTTTTTTTCAACCACACCTTATCTGGCAGTATTTTCCTGATGTACTATCTGCTTTGCCAGTGACATTACTACTAACACTGGTATCAACAATAATTGGTGTGATTGTTGGTGCCGGAATCGCATATGTCAAAATGGAGAACACGCCATTTTTGAAGCAAATTGCGGCAGTCTTTACCTCGTTTATCCGTGGCACACCAATTTTGATACAAATGTTTTTGGTTTATTACGGGTTACCGTTTTTCCTAGGTTATGTTGGTATTGATGCAGACGATGTTAACGCGCTCGTCTATCTATTTATCACCTATGGCTTAAATATGGCAGCATTTCTATCGGAAATTATTCGTGCAGCATTAGAAAGTGTTCCTGCCACACAACGTGAAGCAGCTTTAACTTCAGGCTACACCAAGAGGCAAATGTACTTTAAAATTATTTTCCCTCAAGCAGTAATTATTGCCATGCCAAGCTTTGCGACAATGGTGATATCTTTACTACAAGATACATCACTGGCGTTCACAATTGGTGTGATAGATGTTGTTGGAAAGGCTAAAGCTTTGGGTACTGCAACATTTCATACTGTAGAGGCTTACATTAGTGCCATGATTATATTTGTCATTTTAAGTTTCATTTTGGAAAGATTATTCCGTTGGATTGAGAAGCGAAGTAACTATTCTTCTCGTCAGATGCCAATTGTAGCCACTAATCCAGTCATACCTGTCATTGAAGCGCCAAAAACGAGTTAAACAGAACACACTGTAATTAAGTTTAAGAAGAGAGTTAGTATAGGGAGAATTATTATGAAAGATAAAACACGCAGTCATAAAGGATTATGGATTGGTCTAGGAGTCGTTATCATTGCTATTATTGGCGTTATGTTTTTTCGCCACACAGGAACAAGCACTCAGTCGTCTTCTAAAGTGCAAATCATTAAGGTCGGTTCAGGAAACGATGGGCAACCCTTTGCTTACTTAGATAAAGATGGTAAGCCGGCTGGTATGGATATTGCATTACTTCAGGCAATTGATAAAAAGTTACCACAGTATAAATTCAAGTTAACATTGTCTGATTTCCCAACGATGATTACTAATTTAAAGGCCGGTAAAACAACGATGGCGATGTATCAAGTTGAACAAAATGCCGAACGTAAAGAGAACTTTAAATTTGGTACAGTTGGTTATACTGTCTGGGATACCTTATTAGCTACTAAAAAATCTGCTGGTGTGCTAGATTCATTTGCCGATGCTAAAGGTAAAAATTGTATGTGACTAATTCTACCAACCAAGCAACTTTAACAGATGCCTATTTAAAGAAAAATGCTGATGCTTATTCTGTTGTACGCGGTACCTATACGATGGAACAGGTGGCACAAGGATTAAACTCAGGTCAGTTTAATGTTTATCCTGCGCCAAAGTATTCAATTGATTTATTGAACCGTCAGTTCAAAACAAACTTGGTTTATGGTAAAGCAGTTAACCATTCTAACGCCTACCCATTGTTTAATAAGAAAGCGGATCCTAAGTTCATCAAAGCTGTTAACAAAGCAATGGCAGAATTAAAAGCGGATGGGACACTTAAAAAGTTAAGTAATCAATGGCTTAAGGGCGATTACGTACCGAAGGATTAACGGAGGTTTCAGATGAACTTTGATATAGGCTTTATATTTCAAGTTATGGGACAAATTATTCGTTATGTACCGATCACAATATACATGGCAGTAGTTAGTTTGATTATTGGTGGCATGTTGGGATTGGTGGTGGCACTAGTCAGATATTATAAAGTGCCGGGTTTGTCACAGTTATTTTCAATTGTGATTACGATTTTAAAAGGTGTTCCTCTTATTTTGGTATTTTTGGTTATCTTTTTGATCACATCTCAAAATTTCAACCATTTTGCTAAAGCAGTTGGTTGGCATGTCCGATATGGTGATTTACCAATGAGCGTTTTAGCTATTATTGGCCTATCTTTAATGGCTACAGTCGGATTGAGTGAAGCATTCCGAGGTGCATTTGAATCAGTTAAACAGGTACAATTTGATGCTGCACGTTCTTTGGGCATGACCCAATTACAAACGATTCGTCGTGTTTTGATACCTCAGACGATGCCTGTAGCATTACCGATGATCATTAATATGTTTATTAATTTGATTAAAGGGACAGCCATTGCCTCATTAGTGTCAGTTGTTGAAATTTTTTCGGCCGCCACGCAAGCTGCCAGTTCAAACTATAAGTATTTCGAAGCTTACATTGCAGCGGCGTTAATTTACTGGATGATGACTATCGTGATTGAACGCGGGGCAGTATTTCTAGAAGTGCGTATGGACAAGAAAATAAAGAGGTCTTGATCATGATTGAAGTTAAAGATGTCCACAAAAGTTTTAACGATAATGAAGTCATTAAAGGTGTCAGCCTATCACTCAATGAGGGGGAAGTAGTTACAATTTTGGGCCCTTCAGGTTCAGGAAAAACAACTTTTCTACGGTGTTTGAATTTTTTGGAAGAAGCAGATTCGGGCTCTATTACGGTTAATGATCACGAAGTGGTTTTTGGACAGGCGAGTGCAAATGATGTGTTACAGTTACGTCGAAGTATGGGGATGGTGTTTCAGAATTATGCCTTATTCTTAAACAAAACAGCAAAGCAAAATATCATGGAGCCGATGGTCATTGTACATGGTTACAGTACTCAGCAAGCCGAAGCACGTGCAGAAGAACTATTACGGGTTATTGGTTTACCAGATCATGGTGATTATTACCCTTCACAACTTTCTGGTGGTCAAAAGCAGCGAATAGGAATTGCGCGTGCCTTAGCTGTTCATCCTACAGTACTATTATTCGATGAACCAACCGCTGCGCTGGATCCGGAATTAGTCGGCGAAGTGCTTAAAGTTATGAAAGCAGTTAAAGATGCTGGTGTTGCCATGATTGTTGTGACACATGAAATGCAGTTTGCTTATGAGGTCAGTAATCGTGTTATTTTTATGGCTGATGGTGTCATTGTGGAAGAGGGTACCCCGCAACAAATATTTGAAAGCCCACAAGAAGCGCGTACGAAATCATTTTTGAACCGTTTCACTGTCAATTAATCTATTGTTTATTAGAAGGAGATTTGTTATATGTCAGAATTGCGTTATTCGTTTGCATCACGCGTGTCTAATTTAATCCCAAGCCCTCTGCGCGAACAGGCTAAGCATGTTCAAACGGCTGATGATTATATTAAATTAACCTATGGTTATCCAAGTAATCAAGCTTTTCCAATCGAAAAACTGGCCAAACTTTCTGATAAGATTTATCGTCAGCATGCAGTTGAATTTATGCAGTATGGTGAGACTGAAGGTATTCCGAAACTCCGAGAACAACTTAAGTCGCGCTTACATCAATACCAAAATTTAGATGTTGTTTCTAATGATATCCTAATCACGTCTGGATCAACTCAGGGGATGGATTTGGTATTTAAAATATTTGTTAACGAGGGGGATACAGTACTCACTGAAGAACAAACATTTATTGGTGCTGTCAATGCAATTAAGTCTTATGGTGGCCATGCACAAGGACTACCATTTGACATGACTAGCGGCTGCATTGATACTGAGGCTTTAGAAGCAACATTATCTGCTGACACGGCACATCGAATTAAGTTACTTTATTTGATTCCAACCTTTCAAAATCCAATTGGGACATCAATGTCTTTGGAGAAGCGACAAGAGGTTTACGATATTTGTCAGAAACATCAGGTCATGATTTATGAAGATGATCCATACGGTGATTTGCTTTATTCAGACATCGAATCAATTCCTAAAATCAAGTCGTTGGATACCACAGGAATTGTGATTTATGCGGGGTCTTTTTCAAAAATTTTAGCACCTGGGTCACGACTAGGCTACCTGCTGGCACCAAAGGCAGTATTTGATAAATTAGTATTGGTGAAGCAGGTGGCTGACTCGTTTGCTAATCTATACTGGCAGTATCTTGCTAGTCAGTTAATTGATGACTATGATTTTAATGAACATATTGCTTATTTGCGCCAATTATATAAGGTTAAGGCAGATGCCATGGTTGGTGCATTGCGAAAGTATGCGACAAAAGATATGACTTTTGTTGTACCTGATGGTGGTTACTTCATTTCTGTTAAACTCAATGATGATATAGATTCAAACGCTTTCTATGATGCATTAGATCAGCGCCATGTAGGTGTTATTCCTGGTAATGTTATGAGCGCAGCTGGCCAGGGCTATGAACGTTATTTTAGGTTGAATTTCACACTGCCATCGGTAGAAGAAATTGAAACGGGCATTCAACGCATTGCACAAGCAGCAGCCGTTGCTAAAGTAAAACAGTAAATGGTATTTTGAAGTAGGGAGAAATTGTATATGAAAATACTTTTCTATAATGTAGCAGATATAGAAAAAAGCTTCATTGATCAGTGGGCTAAAAGCAATAATGTCACAGTCAAAACACTATCTGTATCAATTGATTACAACAACATCGAATTAACACGTGATTATGATGCTGTTGTATTTTATCCAGGGAAAGCATTTCTAACCGATGAAAATTTGTATGTTCAGCTAGTTCAAAATGGGATGAAACAAATTTCAGTTAAATCAACGGGTTATGATAATATTAATTTTACCTTTGCTGAAAAATACCATCTTAGTATCACCAATGTCCCTAACTACTCACCTGAATCAGTGGCGCACTTTACCATTATGTCGATCATTATGTTGCTACGTCATATACCAATATATTTATATCAACGGCAAGTAGCTCACAGAAAAGATTTTATTGGACAAGAATTGACCGATTTGACCATTGGTATATATGGTGCAGGTCGGTTAGGTAGTTTAGTTGCAAAAACGTTAAAATACATGGGAGCCCGTGTGCTGGTTCATTCACGTACGAATAAACCTGAACTTGAACAATTAGGCATTGAAAGTGTTGATTTTAAAACATTATTAACAGCCAGTGATGTGATTAGTATTCATGTGCCACTCAACGAAAAGACTCACCATCTATTTGATTTTGATAATTTGAGTTTGATGAAACAAGATGCCATGTTAGTTAATACGGCGCGTGGTAGTATCATCGATACAAATGCATTAATCGATCATCTACAGCAAGGGAAATTTAAAGGTGTGGCACTTGATGCGCTGGAAGATGAAGAATTTTTTGAAATAACAGCTAATCCATATTATCAGGCACTCATGGCATTTGATAATGTCTTGATAACGCCACACATTGCTTATTTCACACAAGCAGCCGTACGTGACATCGCAATTACTGCCTTAGAAAATGCACGTGATATTGTGATGAACGGTGAGTCAGAAAACATAGTTTTGAACTAGGAGGCTAGCCATGAGTTTTATTGAAATTAAAGACGTGCATAAATCTTTTTATCAAAAAGAAATTTTAAAAGGTATTGATCTCACGCTTCACAAGGGTGAGGTTATTGTCATTCTAGGACCATCAGGTTCGGGTAAAACAACTTTTTTAAGATGTTTAAACACCTTGGAACAGGCTGATAAAGGTCAAATTAAAATTAACGATGTGACCAAGGATTTTACGAAAAAAGATCGTCGTAACACGCGCGATTTGATTTTGAAAACAGCAATGGTTTTTCAAGGACATGCACTTTTCAATAATATGACTGTACTGCAGAATGTCATTGAGGGATTGGTCCATGTTAAAAAAACGCCTCACCAGGAAGCTGTCAAGATTGGGTTAGCAATGTTAGAAAAAGTTGGGCTATCTGATCGTGCGGATTATTATCCGGTGCAGCTGTCTGGTGGGCAACAACAGCGTGCGGGTATTGCTCGTGCCATGGCGATGAAACCAGAATTGTTATTATTTGATGAACCAACTAGTGCATTGGATCCGGAGTTAGTTGGTGAAGTGCTATCGGCTATGAAAGAATTAGCACAAGAAGGTCATACTATGATTGTTGTCACACACGAAATGCAATTTGCTTATGAAGTAGCAGACCGTGTTCTCTATATGGAAGGCGGAATAGTGGTTGAGGAAGGGACACCACAAGCTATATTTAATACGCCACAAGATGAGCGGACAAAGAAGTTTTTGGCACGTTTATCCGGTAAAAATTTTGATGATATTGAACTGGTAGAAGCATGATGCAATCTAAACAAGGATGTGTTAGTGAAACAACTGATACGGAGAAAGTGTCAGAAAATGGACAGGCAACACGCCTTTTTTCTAAGGATATGATGTTGCTAATGGTCATTAATTTTTTGGTCATGACAGCTGTGACAACGCAGATGGGTACTTTACCTTTATATGTCACACGACTAGGTGGGAATGCTGTGATGTCAGGGCTAGTTGTTGGTATTTGGGGACTAGCGGCGTTAGCTGCGCGGATACCTGTTGGCAAATTGATTGACAGTTATGGGCGTAAGCAACTAGTATTGATTGGCATAGGCATATTAGTGATTGATTTTTCAATGTTGATTTTTGTGAGCACCATTGTGAGTTTAATTATATTACGCGCGGTGCAAGGCATAGGTAATGGGACACAATCAACCGCAGTAGCGACACTAGTGGCTGATAAAATACCAAAAGAAAAATTATCGATTGGACTAGGATATTTCAGTATTTCACAAACTTTACCAGCAGCAATTGGCCCAGCAATTGGGCTGATGATTGTTGAAAATTTAGGATTTCAGTCACTTTTTTATTTTAGCTTGTTACTTGTTAGTCTAGCATTTCTACTAACCTTATTCATCAAAGATAGCTATGATGGCCATACACAAGTTCAAAAAACAAAACAAGTCAGAACTGGGTTTAAGGCACTGATTCGATTACAAAGTATCTGGGTGCCTAGTTTGTTGATTTTTATTGTTTCTTTTGCAAATGCTGCTGTAGCAGCATTTTTGATTCAATTTGGGGAACAAAAAAACTTGTCGCCAGCTGTTGTTGGTTTGAGTTTCACTGCGCAAGCCGTTATAGGTGCATTAGCCAGGATTTGGTTTGGTAGGATGTATCTGTATTTTAAATCATTTGTGTTGATTTTAGCTGGGATTGTCATGATTGCTGCAGCCTACATATGTATTGCATTTGGTGACACAATTGAATTACTATTGTTAGCGGGGGCACTAGATGGTTTGGGATTTGCCTTGTTAATGCCATTGATGAATGCCGTTGTTTTACGTGATGTGACTTCAGAACAGCGTGGCCGTGCAACAGCTATTTTTTCATCTGGGACAGACGTGGCATATGGTTTAGGTGCTTTGGTGTGGGGAATTGTTGTGAGCTTAATTGGTTTTCAGGGGATGTATCTCTGCACAACGCTAGTCGTTTTAGCTACTTTAGGACTTGTTTTGACTCATCGTCAGTTGCTGAGTTAGAGGTTGATAGGACATTAAAAAAACTCAGCACTGTTAGATAAAATATGAAATGAACCCGATAACCTGGATACTTATTCTTTCCAAGTTATCGGGTTTTAATATAGTTAAATTAAAAATAAAAATTGTTAACAATTGGTTATTAGGAATTGATGGGCAAAATCCACTAGATGAAAAGTATCGAATAGCAAGTTGAAGAATGATTGGTGACTTGTTTAATGAATTCATTCTCAGTTTCAATAATCGTCGTATAAAAAACAACCTCAATGGTCGTTCACCGGCGCAATGCCATAGAACGACTACTGAAATTGTTGATTAATTATTTTAGCCACTTTTAATCAGTGATTATTCTAAAATTATTAATATTTACAGCTGATACTGAGTCATTCGGACAACAATGCTTTCATAGTTGATTGCTGTAAAATAGCAATTAAATCATGAATTGTGGTTAGTGGTTCAGTTTGGTTGGTTAACAACCATTCCCGCCAAATATTATAAACACCTGCGCTCACAGGTTCTGTTGCAAAGTTTTTCTGATAATCTAATTTTAGTGTACAATAGTTTAAAAAGCGATTAGGAGATAAAGAAGATGGCCCATTTTAAAGGGAAACAATTCCAAAAAGAGGTGATTTATTGTCGCTGTAGGGCTTTATCTTCGTTATCCTTTGAGTTATCGCCAATTTCAAGAGCTATTAGCTGAACGTGGTATCCATGTCAGTCACACCACGATTATGCGTTGGGTGAAAGAATATAGTCAAATTCTCTATCAAATCTGGAAGAAAAAGAATAGGAAGTCCTTCTATTCGTGGAAGATGGATGAAACCTATATTAAAATCAAAGGAAAGTGGCACTATCTCTATCGTGCGATTGATGGCAAAGGTATGAGTATGACCTTAATATCTGGTTGAGGAAACGACGAGACACTACATCCGCTTATGCCTTCTTTAAGCGTTTATACAAGCAGTTTGGCGAACCAAGAGTGATTGTGACGGATAAAGCACAAAGCACCATCCATTGGAAGTGCCTTTAAAAAGCTACAAAAAGAGGGTTATTACGCCCATACAGAACATCGGACAATCAAGTATCTTAATAATTTAATTGAACAAGATCACAGACCAATTAAACGTCGAAATAAATTGTATCAATCTCTTCGTTCTGCTTCAACCACGATTAAAGGCATGGAGACAATGCATGCACTATACAAAAAACACCGAACAGATGGGAATCTATTCGGCTTTTCTCCGTTTATGGAGATTAAAAACTTATTGGGTATGGTGGCTTAAAATCAGATCAGTCGTAAAGACTTATTTGTGTTTTTGAAACTTTGCAACACAACCAAACTCAGTAGTTACATTGCTTTCAAAGAATTTAAAATTATCTATGACCTTCTATTTTAAATATTTTAACATTTCTGCATCAAATGATTGTAAATCTCCAAGATTGTTCTCTTGAACTTTATTAACCCAGTCTGGATTTGCAATAAGACTTCTACCAAGTGCTACTAAATCAAATTCACCATCTCGAAATTTGCTTTCTAGTTTTGAAAGTGAAGTAATATCAGCCCCTTTACCAGATAACAAGCTTTCTGTGAACATACTAGTTAAGCCAACAGAACCAACTGTAATTGTAGTTTTTCCTGTCATCATTTTTACCCAGCCTGCAAGATTCAAAGGTGATCCTTCAAACTCATTTTCCCAAAATCTTCGAGTCGAGCAGTGGAACATATCCACTCCAGCTTCTGAAAGTGGAGTGACAATTTGTTTCAATTCATCAGGATTTTTTGCCAATTTTGCACTAAAATCTTGAACCTTCCATTGAGAAATCCTGAAGCCAATAGGAAAATCACTCCCAACAGCTTTTCTCACAATTTCCACAATTTCTTTAGCAAAACGAACACGATTTTTAATGCTTCCACCAAAATTATCAGTACGATAATTCGTCTTATCCCAAAGAAACTCATCAATCAAATAGCCATGTGCTCCATGTATTTCAACACCATCAAAACCAATTTCTTTTACAATTTTAGCTGTTTCGCCAAACGCATCTATGATTTCTTGAATTTCTTCTACTGTTGCATAATTATCTTCACCAGATTTAGATGGGGATACACTTCTTATTTCAGGATTAGGCGCTTTCGTTGCATCTCTATCGCAACCCATATGCCAAATTTGAGCGAAAATTTTCGCCCCCTCAATATGAACTGCTCTAACAACAGCCTTCCAGCCTTGTATTTTTTCTTCTGTTGCAAAATCTGGAGAAAATCCATCTTTATTTGCTGAAGGATGTGAAACAGCAATCGGCTCAGTGATAATTAGTCCAACCCCTCCTCGTGCTCTTGAAGCAAAATACTCTACTAACTCCTCATCAGGAATAGCCTCAGGTGTTAAATTCCGAGTCATTGGAGCCATGACAAACCTATTTTTCAAAGTAAGTTCTGCATTTATTTTTAATGGTAAAAAGAATTCTTCAAGACTCAATTGTTTTACCTTTTTCTTTACTTCCAATTATGGAGAACGCAATCCCCAACACGTAAAAAATGGTCATAATGGCAAAAGAAATTTCTGCACCAATAACCGGGCTAGAAGATTGGTAAAAAATAACTCCAAGTAGTGCGACGCCAAATAAAGAACCAATCTGCCGTGCAACATTAAAAATTGCACCTGCAAAATTGCTATACTTATCCGTTGCACTTTGCATCGCTACCATTGTCATGGCAGGGACCACTATTCCTACGCCTAGATTAGCAATCGCATAGATAAGCGCATAAACAAGGTAAGTAAAATGTAAACTGAAAGTTAGAACAAACGTACCTATAGCTGCCAATAGAAGTCCGAAGATAAGCATTTTATCTGTACCAAATTTTTTAACTGTTCGTGAAAAAATAATATTCCCAATCATAAAAACAATCATCATTGGAATGAGCTGTGCACCCGCTTCAAGTGTTGTGCTGTGGTTGGAAGACTGTAAATAGAGTCCGAAGATAAAAAGTCCTCCCATCATCGATGAATTCAATAAAACCGCTGTGAAATTTGAAAAAACAAAGGCTTTAATTTTTATCAAACCAAGCGGTATCATTGGCAACTCTGATTTTCTCTCATAAGATGTAAATAAAAATAAAGTAATCAGAAAAAGAATAAAGCTGATTATGGCTGGAGGATAGGCTATCCCGTAGGTTCCACCCTCTATCAATGTATAAGCAAAACTGGCAAGCATTATCATGCTGAGTAAGTTTGGCAAGACTGTTAATTTTAAACTTCTATCTGATTTAGGATTAATTGCGAAACAATAAGCAAGAACTAAGCCGATAATACCCAGAGGAACATTAATAAAGAAAATACTGCGCCAACCTAATCCATAAATCAGTGCTCCACCGACAAACGGACCAACTCCTGATGAAATAGAAACGACAGCTGACCAAATGCCTAACATTTTTGCTCGTTCTGTCTTGTCTTCAAAAGAAAGTACCAGTAAGCTCAATGAACTCGGCATAAAGAAAGCTGCTCCGACCCCTTGAAAAAAACGTGAACCAATTAGCCATGCACCACTTTCTGAGAAACCTCCAGAAATTGAACCAATAAGAAATAAGAACATTCCCACTAAATAGATGGGCTTACTGCCAAATTTATTAGCTAAAACGCCACCAAGTAATAAAAGACTAGCAAAAGACAATAAATAGCTGTCAATAATCCAAGTCCCGCTCGTACTGGAGAGTGAAAGCTCTTTTTGAACAGTTGCAACTGCAACATTCATGATAGAAGCATCAAGTGTTGCCATGATGAAACCAATAGCAAGGGTAATGAGTGTGAGCCAGTTAGGAACTTTTTTAGTTATCATTTTCTCTTCCTTCTTGGACAATGTCGAATTTTTCAGCTTCCTTCTTAGCCAATCTAATCGCTTCTTCCACACTCATGACAGGCTCAAGATGATAAATTTCAGTAATCTTTTCTAGACGCTCTGCAATTGTTCCCCCAACGACATAGTAAGGAATATCCAATTTCTGAATTGTCTCCAGTAGTAAATCATTTGAGCGTCTTCTAAATAACTCGGATACAGGACGATGTCCATCTGCCACTAATGGAAACTCAACTGGTAAATGAACAAAAGATTCGTAGGTATCTTTTGCGTAATCTTTTGCCACTGCACCAAAGTTTATCATTATTTCTTTGAGATATTTCAAGTCCTCTGTTAAAACAATATTCCCTTTGTCTGTTTCTTCATTAGGATTCATGCCTAGTTCTGTTCGGACCATGCCATAAGCCCATTCATGAAGTGAGGAGCCATCTGACACAAAATCTTCTAAGTGAGACTCGCGAACCGCGCGTTCCATTAGACGACGAAAACCAAGTTGAACTAGTTCAGGACCTGTAGCGTCCTCTAACCTTTTACCGGGTAAGGCTTTGGGTAAGATTTCCCGCATTGTCTTTGCATGGGTACTTAGCAAGCCAGTATAATAAGCCAATGCTAGAGTCGTCGTTGTTTTTCCTGTTGAATATGTACCTGAAATTGCAATTTTCATATTAGTTTTCCTCCAAAGTTTCTGATATTTCTTGTGCGACAGAATAAGTAAATGTCGAATTACCAAACTTAGAAATCATATCACTCGTTCTTAAAGACTTCCTTCCTAAGTACACCATTTTTGTTTTTAGTACTTCAATTTTTATTGTGTTATCATTAGGATCAACATCATACAAAAGAGTTCGTGAAAATTCGATTTTTTGCATAATCAAAGTTTTTGATTTTTCTCTTGGAATATTATCCAATCGGGCATGTAAAATTTCTGTTAATTCTGTAGTAACAATAATTTGATCTAGGATGGAAGGTAATTGATGTAACAAAAGATAGGCTGATTCCACACCAGAAAAAGTCTTGTTGTATTGAAAATCTACATTTGCCGAAATACCACTTAAATCTGGCATGATTGATACATCAGTGACTTCATTCTCTTCAGCTTCAAATGCAGAAAAATAGTAATCCTCTCCATTTGGAACAATTATCTGTTTTGAGTCATCAAACAACTTGATTGTTAATTCAACTGAAAATGAAGCTACTTTTCCTTTAAAAAATAGTTCATTATCAGAAGATAAAGCAAGATGAGCTTCCACGTTTTTAAGATTTTCAACTAAATTCTTGCCTGCTTTAACAGAGAGTTTTGAAATCAAAGCGTTATTGATTGTGTTCTCCTCAACAGCTAATTGTTCTCTAAGAAAATCTGTGACAAGTTTAACAACCAGAACGACAGAATCAAGTGTACTAAAATGTGGGGTAATTGCCATTTCTGCTACTTTTGTTGACCAATTTGTAGGATAGTGAATTTCAAAAACTTCTCTAATTTCCTCAAAACTGATTTGTTTCTCTCTTTGAAGATAATGAACTTGCTTGTAGCCCGTTCCAAAATATCTTCCATTTGCATTTCCAAGAACATCTTCAATATTCTTGAAGTAATTGATAGTTTCCATTTATGTCTCCCTCTTTGCTCATATGATATAATGAGTCTAACAGTTCTGAAAAAGTTTTCAAGAAGGGAAATAAAGTATAGTATCTATACAAAATGGAGGAATAAAATGGAACCAGGCAATGAAACGATTATTACAAAATCAATTTGTCCTGCAAGAAAAGCTCTAAATGTTTTGAAAGGAAAATTTACCCTCGAAATTTTGTCTGAAATCATTGATGGCAATTTACATTACGGTTCGCTTTTGAGAAGCATTGATGGCATGAATCCACGCATATTGGCGCAACGTTTGCATGAGTTTGAGAAGATTGGTGTATTATCAAGAAAAGTTATACCAACTAATCCCCCTCAGGTAGAATACCGTATGACAGAAAAGGGAACGTCTTTACGAAAAATAGCTAAAGAAATGAAAAGCTGGGGTGAAAAGTTTGAAGAATAAGTAAATATGGTTGTGTTGCAAAGTTTGCAACACAACCGCTGAGACTAGTAACGAAAAAGCCAAACAATTGTTGAATTGGTATCCACGTTCAGCAGCAGAATCAATCATTGCGACTGCACAAGCAATGATTGATTTGGGAATTGTTCAGATACCTGAGTAACGGATTATAGAACATCGTAAACTGGTTTATTTATTAGAGTGTTATTTGATCGACATCTCTTAAGCCTTTTTGGATATTTTAATCTAGCTCTTCAATACTTTTGATTGTGCGAAGCGATTATAAATGTTGTTACCAATTAGCGCAAGAATAGTGATTGAAACGCCAGCTAATTCAAAAGCAGATATTTTATAGCCGTTTACAATGCTAATGACAAATGAAGTAATGGGCACTAAGTTCATAAACAAAATACCATTAATGGGCCCAACAATACGATTACCAAGATTCCAAGCAAATACAGCAATGACACCAGCAAATGAAATCATGTAAATTAACGCGCCGCTCACGCCGGATATTTGTTCAAAACTTGGCACGGATAACCAGCCCATCAATGTAGCGACAAACAGAATAACAATGACTGAGAGAACGCCATAAATACTAGTTAATGTTGAATAGCGTAGAATAGACCACTGCTTAAAGTCCCCACCACCGGTCGTATAAATTACCCAGCATAGTGCACCAACTAAAATGAGTACAAGTGCAAATATCGTATTATCACCTTTATATAGAACGGATAGATCACCCTTAGTAACGACCATAAATACGCCAACGGCGGCAATAATCATCGAAATTAAAGATACAATTGTAGGTTTAACACCACGATAAACCCAGCCTACTAATACGCCAAGCAATGGTTGGGTTGCCATCATCACGGAAGCAATAATAGAACCAGAAGGGCCCGCAGTTTTTTGTCCAAGGAATACTAAAAAACTAAATCCAGCAAAAGCAGATGTTCCAAATAGCCATAGTTTTAAAAAATGCCCGTCAGATTTAAAAGCTGATTTACCTTCGACAAATAGCAGAATAATAGTAAAGATAATGGCAACAATGCCATAACGAAATAGTGTAATATAAAATGGATCCATAATTTTTAGTGCGGGAACCATTACAGGGAACATACCACCCCAAGAAAATACAGCAATTAAACATAGGATAATTCCTAATAAATATTTTTTAGTCATCTCAATTCCTCTTTCTAAAACTTATGATATTTAATTCTTCCAGATAAATTAATTTACCCGCTCTGGCTTGTTTAAAATATATCATCTATATTGCTATACTGGAATTAACAGTATAAACTAGGGGGGTATAGAAATATGTTATAGGGTCATGAATTTATATGTTTAGAGGGGATAGGGCATGATTGGAAATGAAAATATAAGCTTTGACATGTTGAACGTATTTATTAAAGTCAGTGAAACAAAGAGCATCAACCAAAGTAGTAAGGTGCTGCTTCTATCGCAACCGGCCATTAGTAAAAAAATTCATCAATTAGAAAATTACGTGGGAGCACAACTGTTTAATCGTAGTGCCAAAGGGGTAGATTTAACATATGACGGTCATATGTTTTATGTTTTTGCTACACGAATGCTAAACGAATTAACGAGAACAATCGATGAAATTAATCATAAAAATTTTTCATTTAGTAATCTAACCATAGGTGTTCTCGACAGTATCTCTTCTTTTATTTTTCCAAATTTTTTTATAAATAAAGTTTACGAATTACAAAAGTTAGAGGTAACGAACAAAGGCATTGACTTAATTATGCCTTTTAACGAAGGAAGATTGGATGCCATTATTATTGATTCTGCGTTTGGTGATGACATTGTAGGACCTTATGTGCAAAAAAAACTATTTGAAGAGCCTTACTATATTGTTTATTCACAATCAAATACTAAAATGTCACCCTTGATTAAAAGTGCGACTGTTAGAGCAATAGATCTTCAAAAATTTAATTTGATATTATTACCTACTCATTGCCCCATTCACCAACAAGTGGTTAAAACTTTTAATCGTTTAAACGTTGCCCTCCCTGAAATATTTGAGAATAACTATAGTGAACTAACTATTTCCTTAGTTAGAAATTCTGATTTTATTGCGGTACTTCCTGAATCTATAGCTGTTAATAAAGTGGCACAAGATACTAATGGTTTAGGGATGAACAAATTAGAAATAGCATTTAACCGCTCGGTATCTGTCTTCGGAAGATCTGCCGATATAGTTGAAGAAATTGAAAAAGAATTGGCTTGAAAAAACAGTTAAATCTCATATGTGAATGTCAGGTGGAGTTAGCTTCGGTATTGCTAGGAAGTAGCCAAAAAGTCTGTATTTACACCTGCTTTTAAACAACAAAAAGTAGATTATAATGAATCCAAAAATGATATACTATATAATGCTTATTAAAATAGTGGGGGAATAGTTATGATCATAACAGGGAAAAAAGTAATAGGGTTTAGTAGTGTGATAATAGTCATATCAATGACTATTATCACACTACTGATGTATATTGGATTATTGCATAGATTTGACAATTATTTATTGGTTTATTTAGTGACGTTAGTTGGTTGTAGTGCGTGGTTCTTGGATTAATCGATCCAAAAAATATTGTTTCAAAAAAATTCAATTAAGTTGATATAGTGTAGGTTAATCTAATTTAAAAGTATATCAGGAAGTATCACATTTGAACGATTTTATTAGTAAAATGATAGGTCATGGGTCATGATACTAATAAAGAATTGGCTAAGCTATATGGCGATTTATCATTACTATTTATGGCACTTCTGTTAACAATTTGGTAATTAAACGATAGAGCAATTCTTATTGTGATACTAGCAATTACGTCAATATTTAGTGTTTTGGTGATCAGCAACTCAAGTAAAAAGCACGTGTACACAGTAGTTTATAGTCAAATCAAAAGGCCGCTCTGGGAAGGAGACGGTCTTTTGATTTGAGAGAGAATACTGTATTGTGAAAAAATTTAGGGCGAGCAAGGAACAGTCAAGTTATTGATTATGTCATCATAATAAGCCTATTAGATTAATTAATAGCAAACTGTTAAAAATGCTTTTTCTATATAACAAATGCAGATAGGAAATAGTCACCGCCGTGCCGTTCCTATTTTATCCACATAAAATCTGTGTTATAGTTGATTTTTAATCATGTACTGACTTGTCAAAATATTTTGACAACGATAAAAGCTGCTAATATCAATATCTTTGACAGACAAATTAATTGAATAACTTTAAAGTAGATATAACAGAGGGGGAAGAAATTGAATGGAATTAGGTAAACAAATAAAGAATTATCGCACGACTTTTAATTATTCTCAAGAACAATTGGCAGAAAAAACTTTTGTTTCGAGACAAACAATTTCAAATTGGGAAACAAATAAAAGTTATCCAGATATTCAAAGTCTGTTGTTACTTAGTTCGGTATTCGGTACTTCCTTAGATGAATTAGTCAAGGGAGATTTACAAGTTATGAAAAATGAGTTACAGAACAACAAAAGTAATCGGAGAATGACGGTATATTCCTGGATTATGGTTATTTCTTTTCTAGTGACAGCAGTATCAATGGGGCCAATACTTTTAGCGGATAAGATAATTTTATTATTCATACCATTCTTATTACTTGTCCCAGCATGTTATTTTGGCATCAAAGTAGAATCATTAAAAAAATCAGCAGATATAAAAACATATTCAGAAATATTAGCCTTTAGTCAAGGCAAGTCAGTGGATGAATTAAGAAGATATAGAAATAAAGTATCTAATTTTTTTGAGAAATTTGCTATTGTATTTCTATTTATAATTGTGTTTGTTAGTATTTGCTCAGTTTCTACATGGGTGGCGCGTATATTGATGTCATAATTTTGATCTGCTGTTTTACGTATTGACCACAAATGTATTAGAAATAAAAGGAGATAACCATGAGTGTTACCGGTATGATAGCCGACTTAATTGAAGAGGCACGTCAAGATAATGAAGATTATGCTGACGCTATGAAAGTTATTAATTCTCAAAATCGTGAGTATGTTTCAGCAGAAGAAATCAGAGCAAAATTAGGTCTATGAAATCTAGTTGGGCATTTGATAGTAACGTAGGGAAAAAGTTAGTAAGTTAAATAAACTAATTCAGCGGCGAATATCTAATTGGTTAGGTTACATATTAGTGGTATAGAAAACCCTAAAATGCTTGGTAAAGCATTTTAGGGTGAATTGAAAACATTGTGGCATTATCGAGTAGGTAAATATCGAGTAGGTAAATATCGAGTTGCAGCTGATATTGTTGATGATGAATTTGTAGTAGTTGTTTTAAAAACAAGTAAACGTGACGATGTTTACCGAAATAAATGATTAAAGATGATAAACTAAATATTTTAATTTTGGTCGGTCGTTAATTATTGCTCAGATACTAAAAAATGGACTGTTTTTATTCAATCCGCAAAATAAAGTATAGGAGTGTGTTTTTAAAATCAACTGATTTTCATATGCCATAAAGATTTTATTGCAGAAGCAATAGTTAATATACCTACCAGTAGACCAATGACATTTATCCAAAAATCCACCTCATTTGATGATACTTGAAGTAGGGACAATAGCGCAGGGATAAATAACCATAGACCGATTAAAAATGTTACAACAATACCAATCACATGCCATATTTTATTAGAATTATTTTTTCTATCATTATCCATAACTTTGTGTTACTCCACTTAAGGCATTAGAGGCGTGAGGGTGCTTAAGATTCCAGTTTGTTTTTCTACCCAGTGTGTAACCAAAAGAGTGCCACATATTTCCTAACAAAGCACCACCAGAAATATTTTGCGATGCCACATTTGACATTATTTTGTATTTGTACATAATAATTCTCCTAATAGTCAGTTAAAATTAGCCTTAATCACATTGTAAGCGTTAACAATGCATAATTCAAGTATTATTAACGCTTACAATGTGATGTCAATGCTTGGCGTATGAATAGTACCTATTTGAAATTAAGTAATAGTCCGTAGGTCTAGTTCTATTAAGCCTCTGTGTTAGATTTACGCACTTATAATACTTTAACATACCAAATCAACGCCACGATGGACATTGCATTAGTGACTATAACACTTCAAAGGGCATTATTAGTTAATAAAAGATCAACTTATTTACACACTGAATGAGAAGTCAGCCCACTCGTTTTGTCTTTGAAGGCCTTTTTCAGCACCATAATATAGTTCATTCCTATGCTAAGTTAGAGCATCCATATGACAACGTAAAAATTGAAAGTGTCCATTCACTATTCAAGCACAAAATGATCTATCAATTCTGATTTTCGTCGATTGCCCACCTGATTTTGGATGTAGCCAAATATATTAATTGGTTCAACAACGAAAGGATCAGTATTGTTAATTGAAAAATGAAAGTAGCTTAACCAATTCAGCCCTAGATACAAGATAGTCCTAACTATTGACTTACGAGCACATTCAATTCATACTATTATGATGTTACTGCTGGACTTAAACCTCTACTAGAATGGCGTGAAGTTCCGGCACAATCAGCTTTTGATGCAACCTTCAGAAACTTGATTAATGCAGGTGTATCTAGATCAGATGCTACTAATGTTGCTGAGGCAATTAAAATAGCTATTAACTTATTCGTTTGAGGTATATAAATGTTTGGAGATGTTAGATTACAAGGTAAAATATTAATGGAAATGGCAACATTTTTAGGGGATTCGTATGTAAAACCAGTATCAATAGCGCTTGTCATACAAGACCTTGGGGGCACTGAGGAAACTTTTTCTAATGTACTGGCAAAAACAAGTCAGTTGGTGAATATGAATGATATTAGCCAGTATACTCTAGCTGATTTTAAAGCATTTTATCAGAAGTTAGAGCCAGAAGTATTTGATGGCGTTAATGATGTTATTATTGTTAAGATATTGAACGGGTTATCAATCATGTATATTGATGATTTATACCCAATTGCAAAGAATATCACACTGACATATCAACTTGATAACAAGATACCTGGCATTTAATTCATAAAAGATTGTAATGCCTCTACTTAATTGTAGGGGCTTTTTTAATGCATTTTAATACCTTAGTGGTTATTATAAAGTGTGACTTAGAGAGCGTTATATAGCCCTATATGGGCATACAGAGGGCAAAGAAAAATAATTATACTTTACACATGCTATTATAGTGTGCTCTAACAATATAATGTAGATAAGTAGATTTTGATAAATGATATCAAAATTTAAAAATACTTGGTATCACAGCAATAAGAGTACAATATAGTTGTGCAATTAGTACGTAGAATCCTGAAAGGAAAAGTAGCATAATGGTTAACTGGGGAATGTATAATTTTAAAGGGAAAATAGAGAATGCATACCAAGAGTTGCTGGGTATGGGAAAAACACTCAAATCACTTGATGAACCAAAAAAATTGCGCAAAAAATGTCTAATTTAGAGCAGGATTTGAAACAATCGCAACAGGTTAATCCTGCTGATATAGATAGAATATCTTTTGATAATTACCAAAAGCTTGTTACCAGAATAGGGTGGCTGAATACCCAACCTAAGAAGTTTGAGGATGAGCAAGAGTTAAGTTTGCTTGTTAATGCTTTTGATAAATGGATTGATAATGCCTATGATATACTAAAAGTAACCCGAAGCAATAAGAAGATATAGTATTTTACGCTGTGAATGGGGTTTAATATGAAAAAATTGTACACTTGCATTAATTGTGGTTCAGATTATCCAAAGAGTCAGATGGAAGCAGAGACACTTGATGACCAGGAGGGGTATTTATGTACTTTTTGCGCGGATCAACTAGCTGAGGATGGAAGAGATGCAGTAGATCCAGACCATAACTTTGAGTCATACGAAGACTGGGACGAAAATGGTAGATAAGGCTCTTACTTAGCTGTAAGGCTTATGGTGGGTGCTTATTTAATTTTCGGAGACGGCAAGGAAAAGTAGTATACTGGACCTGAAAAGAGGAATAATAACATGGACAATGATAAGAAAGATATTCAAACAGTAATTACCTATGAATTGGAGGCAAATTATCCGGTAGAAATAACCCTTGTTGATGGAAGAAAAATAATAGCTATTAATCCTGACGCAGGTGAATTAGCAGACAAAGGGGTTAAAGAAATAGCTATAGATGAGGTAGCTGATTACCTTACAATATATACATCTAACTTTGCATTTCTTTATATTAACAAAGACGCTATTGTTTCAGTTTCAGAAATAAGGTAAATAGTATGGAACACCTGATAATAGGTGCTTTTTAAGTCCAATATTACCCAGTTATATTACAGTAATATTACAAGTATATTACAATTGTGGGTACACTACCCCCTTTGAAAGTGCTAATTTAGGCGGAATATGCTTAAACCATTGGTATGACTACGTTTAGGGTACTTTTGGGTAGAAAATAGGAGTTCGACCAAGAGGCATACATATATAGAGCCTTTAATAATTCCTACTAAGGACCTAAGAAAGAAAAAGTGTTTAGTAGTAGGTAGCAGGAAGAGCGTAAGCGATTGACTGTTAGCAGATGTCTTGAATCTATCCAAGTTAGGTGAATTGGCGTAGTCAAGAGGGCTAACAGCCCTATAGGTGTTAAGAAAAAGGGACCTGATTATTACCTAAGTATCAATTAATAAGACCTACTAAAGGTCATTAAAGATGAAGTGAACCCAATGACTTGGACAGAATAAAAAATCTGTTCAGAAAGTTATTGGGTTCACTTCACTTCCAAGGGGGGCTTTTTACTAGCTACGACAATAGATTATATATTTGCCACAGTTATTGCTAAAATGGTGGTGAAGGAATTCTACCAATTAAAAAATTAAACGCACAAAAACTAAAAAGCACATGAAAATTTGATTGTGCTAAAAAAATTCACAAACGGTAAAACTAATGACATCAAGGTCTTACGAGTTATACCTATTAATATCATGTTCTTTTTATTAAACAGTTTATTTGTAAAATCTACTGAGTTAAATTCATATATAACCGTGTTTTTTTTAGCGCTCACTAAATTTCATAATGAGTTCTTGCAAATTTATAAAATATAGTTTGAACATTAAAAAACACGACAAAGCAATAATTCGTTGGTTGTCGTGTTTTTTGATTAAGTTAAATATCTTTATGTTTATTTAGCATGTATAATATTTTTCTAAATAAATTCAGTGATAATAAGGCTGATTATGTTAAAATAATCCTTCTTACGATTTATTAAAAATCGTCGTATGGGTTGTATTGATGAGGGGTAGGATTGCAATCACCATTATGGCAATTTATCCAGGACCAAACCTGGCCCCAGTTACCGCCAATAGGAACCGATTCCCCAGCGATAACTTTTTGAAGCTGCTCTGCACTTAGCTCTCTAAACATAGGCATGATTAATACACTTCTTAAATATTTATTTTGTTCATATATTACGATTACTTAAAGTTAAAAATTAGTAGTTGACTCAAGAATTTTAAGACATTTGCATATTATTTCAAATTAGCGGGGGCATTACTTTAAATCCAGCCTTGTTAATTAACTGAGATAGTTCAAAATATAGCTGCATATTTTCTTTGGAAATCGAGAAGCCATGTTCGTACAGATACATAGTAAAGTCATTCTGTAACTTCGGAAATATGAAATTGTGCGAGGTCTTGTCTGCAACTAGATCCAACTCATACTTTGTTAAAAGGTCTTTTAATTCCTTCTCATTGACAGATAAATTAGCAATCATTTTTTTAATGAGAGACACAGCCTTTAGGTTATATTCTTCATATTTTTCAGTCATGATTCGAACACCCTTTCTCGTATATTAATTTTTCTTTAACTTTAAGTAAAACCTTTGAACACCTTTAGAATAATACTTTCACTATCTTTATGCAATAAAAGTTAACGAATTGTATACATTTTTCATAAGTCTTCAAGAATTTTATATCCGGCTGTCTTTTATCATTCTCATAATGAAATAACGTAGCTGTTGTCACATTGAGCTGAATTGCAAGATCTTTTTCAGTCAAACCAACATTTTCCCGCATAGATTTCAAAGTATTTCCTAAAGTACCACCTGTAATTTGCTGTAGTTGTCTTTCAGAAAAAATAATTTTGCTAGCAATATCAATCAAACCTATCTCCTAACTTCATACTTTATAGTGACTTAATTATTCTTGATGATTTTATGATATAGAGATAAAAACCTGAGAGGGTGAACAATCTTTTGTTTAGCGTAGTTTGCGATCCTTTTAAAATTGTTTACTCTATAACATAAGATATGTATTTGTTACTAACATTTCCACTAGTTAGACTGCCTATAATAATTGTTTGTAATGTTTGTCGAAGCGTATTTCTAATCGATTGTGCAACCATTTTTTTGGAGTTGACATTGTTACTATAATATATTTATGCGATAAAATGTGTGAGTTTATACTGAGTAATGGGTTCAATGTTCCCCCACATATTTAATGTTGATCATAGTAATAATGTTAGTTCTTTATCTTTTTCACAATAACAATATCGCTAAACATTATATTTAGCAATAGATATTTAAAAATAAGGTAGATTGCAAGAATTAACCGAACACTGCGAACTGCTGAAAAACCTTTCGTGGTGATTACCAGTTGCGTGTTTTCATTGGTCTTGCATTGATCCAATGATTGATTTGATCTAATTCTTTGTTGCTTACGGTTTCAATTTTGCGTTCTTTTGGTATAAAACGCCGTACGTATCGATTTAATATCTCATTACTACCACGTTCTTCTGGTGAGTATGGGTGTGCAAAGTAGACCGGAATGCCTAGTTTTTGCTCGATGTCGTCATATTTTGCAAATTCTCGTCCACGATCAACAGTGATTGACTTGGCATTCTTATTCTTGATCCCTTTAAAGAAACGAATTAAGACTGGTGTCACTGCCTGACTATTGCGACCACTAACGTGCCTCACAATATGTTGCCGGCTTAGTCTTTCAGTAATTGTACGAACACTTCACCACGTTTCTTACCCGATTGCATGGTATCCACTTCAAAGTGACCAAAGTTTTGTCGTGTTTGCACGCTTTTAGGTCTCGTTTCAATCGAACGACCATGAACAAATACTTGACGTCTGCCATCAGCTTGACGTTTTTTCAATGCCAACGCATGAGCAATCTCATCTTTATAGGGCGTAACTTGATGAATTTCAATCGAAACGGTTGAAGGAGAGCGATTAATAAAACGCGCTGCGGCTTTTTTATTCAAGTGTTCGGTTTAATTTTACAATCTACCTTTTATAAAAACGACTTTCAAACTAAAAGATTTTATCAACTATTGAAACAATCGTCGTATCAAAGAAAAACTCAATGATTTGTCTCCCGTCAGGCATCGGAAACTTACCACTGAGTATGTTTGTCAATTAATGCTATCTTATCCAACTTCGTTGGTTCACTTTAGCCAACACTTAAGCTTCATCATACCAAGAACAATAAACCATTTCATCAGCCGACTTGTCCATGGCCCCAAACTAACCACTTAAATAAACTTGATACAAACTGGCATATCTAAATTATTTTTAGTTTTTATATACTCTAACTTTCCATCCAACACTTTAAACATTGAAATGGAGTTTGATTTTTGATTTGCGGAAAATAGATAGTCACCACTCTTGTCGCATGAAATATCCCGCGGGAACAAGCCAAAAGAACTAATATTCTGTATCATATTTAATTTTAAATTAGAGGCTATAAATTCTAATTTAAATACAGATATTGAATTATGGCCTCTATTTGAAACATATAGAAATTTTTGATCGAAGGACAATTTTATGCCACCGCATCCATTTTCTCCCATCCATTGGTCAGGAATTGTAGACACCAATTGTTCTAGAACTAAAGAGCCTTCAACATAGCTTAAAACAGCAACTTCACTTGACAGCTCTCCTAGCACAATAATATGATGATTATCATTAGTAACGCATAGGTGCCTCGGTCCAAAACCATTGGGGAATTTGAATACATTGACACGATTTAATAGTTTACCCGACTCCGATATATCAAAAATGATAGCCTCGTCCGTTCCTAAATCCAATACTATCAACCGTTTATCTGGCATTATACCAGCAAAGTGAATGTGTGAAGTGTTTTGCTGTGGCAGTGTGCCTGTTCCGGAATTAATAAATGTGTCAGATAATTCTAAATGATTATCTGATGACAACTTATAAATATTTAAGCTCCCGCCATTATAGTTACTAGCTAATAGCAACGCGCCTTGAATATTAATGTGAACTGGTGCAGGGGAGAACGATAGATGCTTCGTAATATTATGAAGTGTCTTATTTTCTAAATCAAATACCCCAACTCCTCCCATGCTTTTTTCTGCAATTGCTGTGTAAACAGTCCCAGTACTTGATATATCAAAATATGTTGCTGAATCCACATCTGTTAGGAGAAACGGTTCAGATAAATGGCCTGAATCCGTGTCAAACTTCAACATATAGATGCCTCGTTGGTAACTACCAAAAATTATATTTTCTTTCATAAGTTTATATCCTCGATTATCACTTAAACATATATAGAGCTAATATCACATTTAACGCTGCTGACAGCCATCCATATGGCACACCTGTTATTAAAAACTTTTTAACAGGAATTTTTGAGTCCTCAACTAACCATAAATTCCACGACTGCGTAATACACGTAGATATCGCGATTGAAACAGAGGGAATTAACATTAAAGCAAAAGCAAAATATTGATTAAAAATCCCAGTACCTGCTAACACTGCAACTGTTGCTGAACCAGATCCCCACACCATGAGAGGGCCTCTAAATAAAGCTAATGGGGCTAATATTATAATAGCTATAGCTAACACAGTAGGACTATTGGGAACAATAGAATTTAATACACCGCTGAATTTAGCAGCATTTTTAACGGCAGTTGCACTGAACATTGTTAAAAACAATAGCATTATTATTAGTCCTGAAATATCAGTGATGGCAATTTTTATTGAACTATTAATAATGTTCAATGCCTGGTTATATGTTTTCAAATTCCCTGTAATTAACAAAACGATAGCTATAGCAAGCATCAATGCAGGAATTGGTTCCCATCCAAATACCAAATTCATGAAAACAGGAAAGACAGGCATAACGTATGAAATTTTTGGTGCGTTGAATTTATTTTGTGATTGAGACGCATCTTGTGCCACTTCATTTTTGTGAATTGTTCGTGAATGCAATAAAATAAACAACGTTACGACAGCGAGTTGAATAAACATAGCTGAAAAACCAAACGCCAAATACTTTGCACCATAAACAACCTTTGGAAAAAATATCTGCAGTTGTTTAATGATTACGATATTAACATACATAGCTGACCCAATAGATAGTGAAAAAGCAACTATAGCAATGTGTTTTGGTAACCCTAAAGAGGTTAATACCGGTATTAAAATGACAGCAAGCGCTATTACAGCACCTACACCATATGAACTAGTAAAAATAAGTGAGGTCACTAAACAAATTAAAATGGATGCGATGACTGGGTGTTTGTAACTCACCTTTACGGTTTCATAACTAATCGATCCTGCAATTCCTGTGTCAACTAAAATACGGCCAAACCAGGACCCAAAAATAATGACCATAATTGTTGAGCCATAATCAAGGGCTGGCTTTGAAAAGACCTCAACTATTGCCGTTTTTAAAGGAATGCCACCAATTATAGTCCAGAGGATGGCCATAACCAAAAACCCCAGCATAATATTGCCACCCTTCATCACGAAGAACACGAAACCTAGAAACGTTAAAATCAATAATATTCCAATAATTGTATTAATCATTTTTATTCCTTTCTGTGGACGCGGTTAACCGAACCAAATAAAACTATATTACAATATTCACAAATAGTCAATACATTATTTAATAAACATTGTAACCGCTTACTCTTGTTTTTTTATTTAAGTAGTATTATACTTTATTTGTTGCATATGGTTAACCGCTACCACAAAATTACTAAGTGAAAGTAGGAATAAAAGATGAATAGAAAAAACATTGTTTTAAATACTTTGCTATTAAAGGATGAATTTGAAAAGGGGAGATCGCAGTCCCAACTTGTTAATGATTTAATTAATCAGCTATCAGTTTCTAACATTGAAATTCGAAGAGAATTTAATGCAGATACTTTCTCAGAATTAGTAGCAATTCGAAAAATTCATTTAGAACAAAACACAGAATTTTTTATTCTGTACCAGATAATTTATTATTGAACCAACATATTAATCCAAAATTGTTTCAATATGTTGGTGAATCACAGTTCATGGGTGTTAAACATCTCAAAATGACATTGGGTGACTGGCACAATAGTATGTTCAAAGAATTGTCCTATCTGTCTAAAATATTGCCTGCCAATATAGAATTAAATATTGAAAATGATCAAACGCGTGCTAATAGTGATATTGAATTATTAAATGATTTTTTTGAAACAGCAAATCAAAATAATATCAACATCGGTTTTGTCAATGACATTGGAAACTGGATTTTTACAGATCAAGATGTTTATACCTGCTCAACTTCTCTAAGCAGGTACACTAGATTTGTTCACCTGAAAAATTATAAAAAAATTCAAGATTCAGTCAATACCACACCGTTTTACGATGGTGAAATTAATTGGGAAAAAATCATTAAACTGTTTTCTAATGATTTGCCTATCGCATTGGAATATCCGTCTAGTATGGAGAATATTCTAAATGACATCAATGCTTTCAAAACGTCAAAAGTATAAAACTACGAGGAATATACAATGGAAAAAGAAGAACAGTATTTTAGTCAAAAAGTATTTGATTTAACAGAAAAAGTAGCCATCGTAACCGGAGGTGCGAGTGGTCTTGGATCTTACTACACCAAAGCGCTACTGTCTTCTGGAGCAAGCGTATTAGTGGTCTCATATGACGATAAAGGCGTGAGAGAAATGGCATCATTTGCTTCTGAATTTACTGGTAAAATCGAATTTTTACAATTAGATATTACAAAAAAGACGCCGCTATAACTGTGGCAAACGAAGTTATCAAACGGTTTGGTAAAGTCGATATTTTAATTAACAATGCTGGCATACAAATCAGAAATGATTGGCAAGTATTTAAGGATGCGGACTGGGAAAAGGTTATTAATTTAAATTTAAACGCGGTTTATTATTTGTCACACGAAATTGCTAAAGTTATGAGTAAAGAGAACGGCGGTAAAATTATAAACATCGGTTCCATGCAATCTTTCCGTGCTGGTAAGTATATTTTCCCATATACAGCCAGTAAGCACGGCGTTATTGGTTTAACGAAATCGTACGCTGATGCGCTCGCACCTCTTAATATTCAGGTAAATGCTATTGCTCCCGGATATATTGACACACCAATGACAAAATCGCTACAAGAAGATAAAGAAAGAAATACTGAAATTCTTTCTCATATTCCTGCAGGACATTGGGCTGATCCATCAGAACTCATGGGTGCTATTATTTTCTTGTCAAGTAGTGCTTCAAACTATATTACTGGGATTACGCTGCCAGTAGATGGTGGTTATTTACTTCGTTAAAGGTGAAAGGAAAAATTTTATGAATAAAACAGTCGCTATACCAAAAGGACTAGCAGAAATTGGTAAAAAATATTTGAAAGACAACGATATTAATATTGTTGAGTTAGCATCATTTTCTGATGATGAAATTTTGAAAAAGGCAAAAGATGTGGACGGTATCATATTAATGACAGATCCATTTAATAATGCTATTGTCCAACATTTGCCAAATTTAAAAATTGTTGCGCGACATGGAGTGGGCTACGATAACGTTGATTATTCTTTTCTGGAGACCAAAGGAATTTGGGTCACAATAACGCCAAACGCTAATGCAGACACTGTTGCTGAAGTAACAATAGCCGAAATTTTTGACATGTCGAAAAATATCACAGCTATTGCCGAAAAAATGAGGCTGGGTGATTTTAACTATAAAAATAATCATTTAGGCTTCGATTTAGCTGGAAAAACGCTTGGCGTTGCAGGATATGGCCGCATTGGTAAAAAAGTGGCACAAAAAGCTGATGCTTTAGGTATGAAGGTTATTATTTACGATCCATTTGTTACCCAGACAACCGTTGGCACGTTAGTTAGTAAAGACGAACTTTTATCCGATGCAGATATTATCACATTGCATATGGCAGTTACTGATGATACAAATAACTTTATTGATAGTGTTGCTTTAAAAAGCATGAAAACATCCAGCTACCTTGTCAATCTTGGTCGTGGTGCATTAGTAGATCAAGAAGCACTAATTAATTCACTAAAAAATCATGAGATTAGTGGTGCTGCTTTAGATGTTTTTGATCAAGAACCATTACCTTTAACTAATGATTTGTACACACTAGATAATGTGTTGTTAACACCACACATAGCTTCTAATACAGTTAATGCTATGAATAGAATGGCACTTGATTCAGCAAAAGAAGTCGTCAAAGTTCTTTCTAACGAAAATCCCACTTGGCCAGTTAATCGAATCAATTAAAATTTTATGGCATCATCCATGTAAAAGGTCAGCAGCGTTAATAACGTTACTGGTCTTTTTTAGTCAAATAATTAGGATGAAACATTTATGTGATAAAATGAATATAGAAGAATGTTCAATAATATATAATCAATTATAGGTATATTTAAGTGAAAAATAATAAAACCATGCGTGATGTTGCTGATCTTGCTCAGGTGTCAAAAACAACTGTATCCAGATATATAAATGGTCATACAGAAAGAATGTCTGCTAAGACACAGCAAAAAATAGAAGAGACTATTTTGGCGATCGGATACCGTGTTAATTCTCATGCACAATCTCTTGCACAAAAAGAACTTTTTTAATTGGCATGGTTGTAGCAGATATGACCAATATGTTTTCTTCTTTATTATTTAATGGCGCTGATGAAATAGCGCATAATAAAAACTATCAGATTATCTTAATGACCTCAAGTAATTCTATTAATAGGGAAGAACAACAAATTAATAAATTACTAGATATGCGAGTTGATGGTATTATTTTACAACCAATTAACAAGGACGCCACGCAATATAATTATCTAAAATCTAATGGTACTCACACGATCATTGTTGATAGAAGCATTAAGCCCTCAATTTGGCCAGAAGTTCTAACTGACAACTATAAGTACTCCCATATTATGACGGAATACATTTATCGAAAAGGATATAAAAAAATACTGGTCATAAGTGAGCAAGTGGACGATAATAACTCCCGAATAACTAGAATTAAGGCTGCACAGGATGTGGCATTAAAACAAAATATAGATTTTGATATTATTGAAATGCATCATGATATGAAAGATTCAGATATTTACGACCTATTAATGGAGAAAACAAATCTTCTTCAGGACAAAGTTGCCATATATGTCATAAAGGGTGATTTACTATTGAAAATTGTAAAAATATTAATCTCCTTTGACATATCTTTCCCAGAACAGCTTGGCATAGCAGCTTTTGATGATTGGGTTATTTCGGAATTAATTAACCCACCAATCACAACTATACGACAAGATGCAACCACAATGGGAAAAGTTGCCGTGTCTAATTTAATTGAAATGATAGAACATGACATTTACCCGCAACAACAAACAAATATATCTAGTGAATTAATCATTAAACGATCACTGTAGAGATTTCTTGTTCATTACAAATTGTTTTTCTCAAAATCAATATTTTAGAGCAAATTACTTTTAAATCATTTGTTCTTTTTAATGCCATGATATTACTTGGGTTGGTATAATGTCACTTAATGAAGTAAAAAATGACAGTTTATGATTATGCGCGATTTTTGTCATCAGGATAATCGTTGAATGGCTAAAGAAAAACATTAAAAAAATAGGGTGCTGACATCATTTTGAGTAAAAACTATTCAGCCAAATGATACATTGAAAATTAAGGGGAAATATGTTTAAAACAGATAAACGAAAATATTTACTAAACTTTTTAGAAGAACATCCAAATTTAAATAGTGAGGAAAAAAAGATAATATCAGATACTGTTAATAAAATGAACGAACCAAATTCGTTATGGTACAAGGAGGTAAAAACAATTACAAACGCTCTCCAAAAGTTGTCAATGTATGATAAATTATCAGATGATGGGAAAATACTATTAAAGCAGTTAAACCGTAGTGATTGGTTCTACGGTTTGTATGACAATATCAGGTTTTTTGGATAAGCATATACTCTGGTTGCCCTAATAGTAGGTTAACTTGACACGCAGAAAACATAAGGATGTAAAAAGTTATCCACAAGCCTAACAAATTAAAGGATACATTTTTTAACATCAATTGAATTGTTGTCTGATATATTCTATCCTGAATATGAATCCTTATTGAACAGATGATAGTACGATAATCGTGATTGATACAAAGGATGTGATTCTGAATTATGTTCTGGTTTAGAATCTGAGGTTTCGGAAGACAGTGTTAAAAAGATGCAAAGTATTAAGTTGCCTGACAATATACCATCGTTATCATTTATCTCTACTTTGAATGTTAATGATTATTTAAATTTTGGAAATCCATATTTTAATATGAGTAAAAATTCTGTGGCAGTTAAAATGAATGGGCATCATTTTTTACATTGGATTCATCCGCAGATTATGAGTTCGATAATGATCAATTTTATTCGTTCGACACGCATTTCTAGTGAATAATAATCTACAAAAAGCGACATAACTTTTAAGCTATGTCGCTTTTTGTAGTGTTTTTAAGATACATTTTTTATCTTATCGCTATCAGGAGAAGTTAAAAATCCTAATATAATTAATTCTATAAAAGTTATTGTAATGCCAAGTAAAGGGTAAAAATAAATGCCAGTAACAATTATTCCAACAAATAACGGAAAAAATAAAGAGTTAAGAAATCGAAAAGTTAACATTTTTTCAATTTTTTGACTTACTGTCGTATTAAGATGATCTGATGTCTTTCTAAGTGCATTTGACAGCCAACGATATGTTAGGCTCCAAAAGGTAAATATAAACAGATAAAAATATTCAGGATTAGCATTTTGTGGGAATTTTCCTACCCAGCCAGTAGCAACTGGTAATAGTGACATACTAAAGAGCCATAAATTATTAACCCAATATACTTTTTTGGTTATTCTACTAGCGAGTGTGAACATGTAATGATGATTATACCAAGCTACTCCTATAAAAACAAAACTAACGATATATGCTAAAAAATAAGGTAATTGTTTTGTTATTCCCTCCCATTGTGCAGTTTCAGGGGTCTTAAATTCTAGAACCATAATAGTCAATATTATTGCTATCACGGCATCCGTATAAGCTTCAACGCGTCCCTTGTTCATCTTTTATATCTTCCTTTAGTTATTTTTCATTAGTCAAAACTTTAATTTTTTATTAATTTGTTCAATATAACTTTGTTGTTCTAAGATTGTTAAGTTTATTTTTTTACCTGATTTTTTAACAATTCGATTCGTTGTTCTAATGTTTTTGCGCCTTGATATGTTGAATCAACAAAATATTTGATTTGTTCCAAGGACATACCAGTGTTTTTTAAACATTTAATCATATCAAGCCACTGTAAATCTTCTCTTGTAAAGTGACGTGTGCCATTTTGGTCGCGCATAACTTTTGGCAATAGCCCCTTCTCATCATAATATCTTAATGTGTACGTACTAATCTTTTTTAAATTGGCAACCTGTCCAATAGTAAATGTCACTACTTCATCTGGATGTGTCATTTTTAATTTTCTTTCGTTATTTTGACGTTTAATTGGCCATTGCGAGCATCATGAACCACTTTAATATTGTTGTTTTCTGCAGTAACAACAGTGCCGTTTTTTATGGCACTTTTATAGGCGTTATAGAATTTAACAGACGAACAATTTAAACTTTTCTCTAACGCTATAAAAATTTCGTCATACAATGGTGTATTTAATAGTTTAGATTTAATAGTAATAGTTTCAATATTGTTGGTAGTCACTTCTACCTCAACTGTAATAGGATCGGTTTGAATAACTAAAAATTTCCCATTTTTAGAAAGAGAATCAACCATTTGTAATTGTGTTGAAACCTCTTGGTTAAAAGAATTTTTCAAAGTTTGGTAGTTCACTAATGTCTTCGTCATTATATGTCCTCTTTTCAAGTTTATCCATAGTATACACGTTAGAGTTAACTCTAGGTCAAATAAACTTTTGTTCGTCTACTGAAAATCTGAATTATTTTATTTCTAGGGCATAATCCGAGACAATTAAGTCCAGGCGTTTTTTATGACAGTTAAAAAGTACTCATTTGAATTTAAACGGTAGGATTATCTAAAAATGAATTGGTATTTAAAGTAAAATTTTGAACATATTCATTTCCATTATTAAATTCAAAATTGTATAGTTCAGATCCTTCGGATTGACTTTATTAACAACAATATGAAAATAATTATTGGTTAAACAAATTCATTATTGATACAATTCTGACCATGCTTTCATTGATTTTAGGATAGGTGCAAGAGTTAAACCTTTATTGGTTAAATCGTAAGTTACGGTTGGTGGATTTGTATTGAATACGGTACGATTTAGAATGCCTTTACTTTCTAAAAATTTAAGTCTAACGGCTAAAGTTCTTGTACTAATACCAGGTAATTGTTTTTTAATACTACCATAATGATTATTTTTGTTATAAATTTCCCATAAAATATATGATGTCCATTTGCCACTAAGTATATCAACTACGGGTTGAATAGGGCATTCGTTAAGAATATGATTATCCATTTTGACCTCATTGGTTTATTTTTGGAAAGTAAGTTTAAAAAAACACCCTACTTTCTTTTTTAAAGCTATACATATATTATACCTATATACGCAAAGAAAAATGTATGAACATATTATACATGTAGATAAAGATGGGGGGACATATTAATGAATACCGGAGAAAATACAATGCTTAGTTTGAAACATATTAGTAAGACCTATAGAAATGGGTCAGAAATAACACACGCGCTAAATGATGTCAGTTTTGACATTGAAGCAAACCAATTAACTGTTATATTAGGTCCTAGTGGCTCTGGAAAGAGTACAGCTTTAAATATTTTAGGTGGCATGGATCGACCTACCACAGGCACTGTTTCCTACAATAATTATGATATTAATACTGAATCAGATGCGCAACTCACACAATACCGAAAAGATATTGTTGGATTTGTGTTTCAATTCTACAACCTAATCTCTAATTTAACCGTATTTGAAAACGTTGCAATTTCAGCTCAACTTAAAGACAAAAATACCAAGATGTAAGTGAATACTACCTAAAAAAAGTAGATCTATTAAAGAGAAAAAATAATTTTCCGGATCAATTATCTGGTGGGGAAATGCAACGTGTTTCAATTGCACGAGCGCTAGCAAAACAGCCTAAAATTTTACTTTGCGATGAACCGACAGGAGCACTAGACACTGAAACCTCCCAAAAAGTATTTAAGATTTTAAAAGACAGCACAAGTAAAGACACCGCGGTAGTCATTGTGACTCATAATCCCTTAGTAGCAAAGATTGCTGATTGCGTGATTAAAATTAAAGATGGACAAGTTGAAAAGATTACTAACAATATAAATCCATTAGAAGTTGAAGAGGTGGATTGGGGATGAGATTTTTAACTAAAAAATTAATTAGAACTGTTTTTAAAAAACTGGACACAATTTTTTTCTGTCTTTTTGATGGCTTTTCTAAGTATACTTTTCTATGCTGGATTAGAGGGTACTTGGAATGGTATGCAGCAAAATATTAATAGCTACACGATAAAAACTAATTTGGCTGATACTACTTTACAAACAAGTAGTTTAACTAGCAATGAAGTAACTAAAATTAAAAATCTAAATAATATTTCTCAGTCTTCAGTTCAGACTAATATTAGTACAACTACAAATTTACAAAGTCATAAGCGATACTTATCATTGTATACACCTGGTAATCAGAATGTTTCTCAAATACACCAATTAAATGGTCAAAAAATCAATTCAAACTCAAATGGTTTATATTTGAATGAAAAATTTGCAAAAAAGAATAATTTAAACAAAGGATCTTTTATTAGTATTAATTATAATGATCGTTTAGTTAAGTTAAAAATTGTTGGCTTAATCAATTCGCCCGATAAAATGTACTACACTGGTTCAAATGATTTTATTTCACCCCAAGAACAAAATTATGGTTATGGTTTTATCAGTGAAAACACATTAACAACACAATTCCACTTGCCATTACTAAACAATGTAATCAATCTTAAAAACAGAAATAATATTCAATTAGAAAACCAAATCAGAAAAATTGTTGGTAATAAGTATATAACATTACAAACAAGACAATCAGATGTAGGAATTTCAACAGCCGTTGATCGAGTCGGACAAATCCATAATCTTTCTGTTTTGTTCTCAGTTATTTTCATTTTATTAGCTGTATTGGCAATGTATACAACAATTCGCAAGATTATTGACCAACAACAACATGACATGTCCACGTTACAATCACTAGGATATTCTAATGTTATACTATCAGTTTACTATTCAATGTATGGATTATTTGTTGGTATCATTGGGGCTATAGCAGGCATATTAAGTGCGCCATTATTGTCTAATTTTGTCATGCAGTCACAAAAACCTATGTTCTCATTACCCGATTGGAAAATTGCTTATACAATGACACCAATTTACGTGGCCTTAGGTGTCATTCTGATTTGTATTGTGTCGGCGCTGTTAGCGGCACAAGTCAATAAAGGGCTCATGCCGGCACAAGCCTTTAGTAAAGGTAGTACTGCTAAAATAGGAAAACGCGTCTGGATGGAAAATTTGCCACATGTTTGGCATAAAATTCCCTTTGGTAACCGCTGGTCTATTAGAGATAATCTAGGTAATAAAGTACAAATGATAATGGGGTTAATTGGGGTTATTGGTGGACTAGCCTTGGTAATGACAGGATTTGGTACCAAAAATGCTATGCTTAATCAAGTTAATCAGACCTACGGTAATGAATATACCTATACTAAAAAAGTTAATCTTAGTCATATGGCCAGTCAATCCGAAATTAATCAAATTACAAATCAAATTAATGGATCGAAAATTGAAGTTGTTTATACTAGTTTATCACCAAATGCGCAGTTTGATCGTCCGTTGACAATACTGAGTCCAGGGTCACAAATTAATTTAAAAACACTCACGCATCAAAAAATCGATAACGGAGGTGTTTATGTTAGTGAAGGTATTGCGAAGGCAGCTAAAATTAAACTTAATGACACAATAAAATTACGTCCATCATTCAGTAATAGAACTTTAGAGTTAAAAGTGAAGGGTATTGTAAAGTCTCATGCGCCTCAAGGAATTTATTTAACACAACAAACTTGGGAAAATCAGGGGATGCCATTTAAAGCCACGGCAATTTTAACTAATCAAACTAATCTTAGTCAATCTATAGCAAATAGTTCTACTGTAACTCAAGTTGTTAGTTTAACAGAGCAAAAACAAAATGCAGAAGCTATGGTCAGTAATCTAAATAGCATTTTCCTTATGGTTCAAGTTTTTGGCATTCTTTTGACCATTGTTATTCTATACAATTTAGGTTCTCTAAGTTTCACAGAAAGATCTCGAAGTTATGCAACACTGGAAATATTAGGTTTCTCACGTAAAAAATAAGAAACTTAACAATTATTGAGAACCTCACCATTACGACAATTGGTTGGCTCTTAGGCATGCCATTTGGATATTGGTTCCTGTCAAAATATGTGACAACATTTAATACTAGTCAGATTATTTATTATCCATACATTACTCATACTAGTATTATATTAGCTTCTGTTATTGTTATTGCTGCATCTCTGTCAACAATAGTCATGATAGGCAAAAGATTGCAACAATTAGATATGATTTCCTCAACAAAAGGCGTTGAATAATGGCCATTACGGGAAATAAACCGCGCAAAATACTTATAAGTATTTTGCGCGGTTTATTTTAATAGTTAACTAGGATAGAAGTTGAATAGCTGTTTTAATACACATCTTTTCCAGGAATTATGATGGCTAACGCAATACCTACCTGTCAAGATCAAACCAATCGTTGTAGCAAGATGAGCTTTATAATCGAATAAATTCAGATGCAAAACAGCATTTTTTTTGTGAAGTAAGTTCAGATTAAATAAGCGACAAATGAACTCAGAGATTAATTTTTTATTTTGTTATCTGTTGCCCTATTATTACGCATTGAGCTGATCAATATCGTTTATTTAATTGTATTAAATTGTCTACAAAACGCTCACTCTTTGTAGACAATTTTAATTTAAAGTGATATAGTAATATACATCGGGAACGATTTAATAGTGTAAGATTAATATGTTGTTAAACATTAGGAGTTAGCAAATGATTGAATTTAATAATAGCAATGCAGAGTTAGAGAGACATTTATGTTTTTCAATCTATGAACTATCTAGATCTATTCAAAGAATGTATCAGCCTTTTTTAAATGAACTTAATTTGACATATCCACAATATTTAGTTTTAGTAGCATTGTATGAGCATGATAATAGTAAAGTTAGTGCACTCGGAGAAATACTAGATTTAAATTATGGTACTTTATCGCCATTATTGTCTCGTATGGAAAAGCAAAAGTTAATTCAGCGTACGCGATCACTTGATGACACACGAGTCGTTTATATTGGACTATTACCACATGGTAAAGATATAAGAGAACAAGCTTTTACCTTACCCCAACAACTTGTATCAAAAAGCGGACTGAATGATGATGAGTGGCATGAATTTTCAATGTTATCAATGAAAGTTTTCCATAATCTTTCCAAATAAAATAAGTAACAGATTGTCATATAATGTTTTTTTAAAAGGAGAAGTACAAATGGATTTTGATGTATTATTTATTGGTAGTGGACAGGCTGCATGGAATGGTGCAGTACCAATGTCTAACAATGGGCTAAAAGTAGCTGTTGTTGAGGAAGCGCAATACGGAGGTGTTTGTTCTAACAGAGGGTGCAATGCAAAAATAATATTAGATCATCCAATCGATTTATTAGAGCAAGTCAAATCATTACAAAATCGTGGTTTGGATGGTGTACCTGCACTTAACTGGCAAGACCTTATGGCGCACAAACATGAATTAATCACTAATCAGAATTATCATAACAAAGAAAGATTAGTCGCTAATAATATTACGACAATTGATGGTTCAGCAAAATTTATTGATCGGCATACTGTGCAAGTGAATGGTAAGCAATACACATCTGAAAAAATAGTCATTGCCACAGGTCTTAGACCAAATCGCGTCAACATACCTGGTGCTGATCTATTTAACGACAGCACAAATTTCTTATCTATTAATAAAATGCCTGATCACATCACCATTTTAGGCGCTGGTTTTGTTGCGTTAGAATTTGCGGCGATTGCAAGTGCGGCAGGTGCTAAGGTAGATGTTATTGCCCGTAGTAATCGTATTTTAAAAGATTTCCCAAATAAATATGTTAATAAAATTGTGTCCATTATGAAAAAACAGGGCATCAGATTTATACAATCAACGGTAGTCGAACAAGCGACAAAAGAGAATGAGTTAATCGTTTTAAAAGGGAATAATGGTTTTTCATTGTCTACTAATTATGTCTTAGATGCCACTGGCAGAGTACCAAACGTAGAAAAACTGAATTTAGAAAAAATTGGAATAACTTATACACCACAGGGTATTGTTGTCAATGATTTGTTACAAACAAGCATTGATAACGTGTACGCTGCCGGAGATATTATTGATAAAAAAATGCCAAAATTAACACCGGTAGCAGCTTTTGAATCACGTTATCTTGCTGATCAATTTATTAAAAACACCACAGTGTCTATTGATTATCCAACAGTTAGTACAATATTATTCACGTCTCCTCGCCTTGCTCAAGTAGGTGTGAATTTGGATGAGGCGCTAGCACACCCTGATTTATTCGATGTAGAAAATTTTGATTATAATAAGGATTGGTATCGCCAAAAAAGTAATGAAAGTAATGGCGAATTAACCCTGATATTTAACAAAGAAAGACAGCTTGTTGGGGCGATTGAATTATCAGTTAATGCAGAAAACACCATTAATACGCTAGTACCCTATATTGAATTAAAATTAAATACACAACAGTTAAATCGATTGATTTATCTTTTCCCATCAATAGAATATACGACACAAAGGCGACTATCGCTTGTTTAACAAAAATAAAGTGCAACATACTTAAAAAATATGTTGCACTTTATTTTGTTAAAACAATTTTACTTTAGAAAAATTGTTGTGATGAGAACTGTCTAATACATGGGAAAAATTTATTTAGTTATGTTTGACAAAACTAAATAAAAGTCGTATCATTTGTTTTGTTATAAAAATTAAAACTAACTAAATATCAAGGAGCAATACTATGGACGATAGAGAAATATTTGAAGAACTAACAACTTTAGTTCATCAACCAGCGATTTGGTTTGTGGCGCGCAGTCTGTACGGTCAGCGCGGGAATCAGCGCCCAGACAATAGTCGGCGCTTACTTCGTGTTTTAGCGGAAACAGACAATGATTTAACAGCCGGTGTCATTGCTGATATTTTGGCTATACGACCAGCGTCGGTGACGCAAATTATTAAAAAATTAGAAAACGATGGGTATATTCAGCGTGTGAAAGACACAAATGATGCGCGTGTCGTGCGTGTCAAAATCACTTCTGAAGGACAAAAACATTTACAGCTATTAGACAACAAGCAAATTGATTTTCAAGCAGAATTGTTCGAAATTTTTGATGATGATGAACGCGAACAGTTTGGCGAAAGTTTACGTAAATTAAATCAACATGTTATGTCGGATGCATACTTGACCAACATGCGTAGCAAAATGGACAAACATTTACAACATCATTTTGACCACTTTGTTGATACAACGCGTCTACAGAAGTTTCGTAAAGATCAAACGGCATACCGTAAACGAATAGAAGAACATCAACTAAGAAGTTTTTTTAATCGTGACAAGCATGAAGATTTTTAATAAAAAATGATCGTATTGGCAATAGATAACAATGAATTGAATTGAATTGAATTTACTTTACGATCAGTATGTCGTGGGTGAATCGATTTGGATGAGATTGAAGGAGAGAAGATAATGGCGAAACGGACATTTAGTACGGCCAAGGAGAAACAGAAGCCTAAAGCAAAGATTTCTGGTCTTTGGAAAATTATTAAAATAGCACATCCACAATTTAAACTCATGATACCAGGACTTTTACTTTCAGTCATTGGTGTAGCAGCCAATTTAATGACACCAAAATATTCTGGACAACTAATTAATACATTCAGTGGTAAAGATTTACAAAATGTGCATATTGACCAAACAATTGTGGTAATTGTTTTGGCACTGTTTATTGGCGGTGCGATTGTATCTGCTATCGGGAATTTTTTGACAGGTGTCGCTGGAGAGCAATTGGTGCGCAATCTGCGTGAAATTATTTGGCAAAAATTGGTTGTTTTTAAAACACCATATTTTGATAACGTAAAATCTGGTGAAACAACTTCTCGTTTAACAAATGATACATCACAAGTGAAAACACTAGTTGCAAACACACTACCTAACTTTTTAACAAGCATGATTTCAATGGTTGGGGCAGTCATCTTAATGTTTACAACGGATTGGCATATGGCAATTTGGATATTTATTGCTGTACCAATTACAGCGCTGTTAATCACGCCAGTGATGATTTTAGGATCAAAAGTAGGTCGAGGAACGCAAGATGCAATGGCTGATTTTAGTGGGGGATCACAAGAAACGCTTGCCGAAATGCGTTTAGTAAAGTCTTCAGGTGCTGAACAGTATGTTTTGAAAAACGGAATTGCGCAAATTGAAAAATTATTTAAATTTGGTCGTCGAGAAGCGATTGTTGATGGTGTGATGGGACCCATCATGACCATGGTGATGATGGGCTTATTTGCCTTGATTTTAGTTGTTGGCTCTTTGCGTGTTGCTAAAGGTGAATCAACAATGGGTACGCTGTTTAGTTTCATTATGTATTTGTTCCAAATTATGCCAGCTTTGGCTAATATTGGTACATTTGGTTCGACATTTGCCAAGACACAAGGAGCAACGTATCGCTTGATGACATTACTTGATGAACCAATTGAAGAACTCGATAAAGGTGAGACAGTTGACATTGAAGGTTTGACTTTAAAAGTTAAGCATATTGATTTTGAGTATGAAATAGGGAAATCAATTTTGCATGATGTTTCGTTTGAAACTAAGCCTAATACGATAGTAGCGTTCGCTGGGCCTTCCGGTGGGGGCAAATCAACAATTTTTCAGCTCCTTGAGCGTTTTTACGAACCGACTGGAGGAAATATGAGTATTGGTAGTTATAACATTGAAGATATTTCATTGAATTCTTGGCGTTCACAAATTGGTTTTGTATCACAAGATTCTTCAATTATGGCTGGTACAATTCGTGATAATTTGACCTATGGATTGCCACAACAGTTTTCAGACGAACGTTTGTGGGAAGTTTTACGATTAGCTTATGCGGATAATTTTGTGGATCAACTACCGGAAAAATTAAATACGCAAGTTGGTGAGCGTGGGGTAAAAGTTTCTGGAGGTCAACGTCAACGTTTGGCTATTGCACGTGCTTTCTTGCGAGATCCAAAGATTTTGATGTTAGACGAAGCAACAGCGAGCTTGGATTCGGAATCTGAAGCAATGGTACAACGTGCACTTGAGCAATTAATGCAAGGCCGAACAACACTAGTTATCGCACATCGTTTGTCAACAATTGTTGATGCGGATAAAATTTACTTTATTGAGCATGGCGAAGTGACAGGATCTGGTACTCACCAGGAGCTGTTAGATAATCATAAATTATATGCAGAATACGTGTCTGAACAATTTGTTACCAAATAGTTTAGATCAAAATAATTGGTTATCAAAAAATATTAATGAAATGTGATTATTAATAGAAGATTAAAAATGATATACTTTATACATATAGTAATATTAAATATGAGGGGATAAAAGTATGTATAACTTATGTGAAAAAGTTGGGGAAAGAATGACTAGTAGACAGGCATTCTTTGTAAAAAAATTTGTACAGGTCTTTAGTATAATTGGTGCGATTCAGGTATTAATGAATATTATATCGCATGACTATTTGATTGTTGATTTTGATAAGGTAGTTATTTTTTCAATTGCTGTTAGCATCGTACTCATGAAAAGGAAATACGTTAGCAATACAAAAATTTGTTAGAAGAATACGTTCTCTCCGATAAGAACAAACTGATTGAAATCCATTTGAATTTCAATCAATTACATACTACTAAATAGGGGGGCAGTCATTATGGCACAGATAAAATGGTATGCTGGCGGGCAAGAACGAGGGAAAGTTGCGTTAGAACTTATAATACAGCTACTCAAGGAACTAGACGGCACGGGCACGGCATATGATGATTTAAAACACGTTCTAGCTGTGTATTTTAATGAAATTAAAACCGAATCAGGATCTATACCCTTGATATTTAGCCGAATGAATCTTGATGTCTCAAATGTTATGATAAAAAATCATATCGTGTTACCAGAAAACGCGCAACAAACGATGAAAAAATTATCTCAACTCAATCAATTAAGATATGGGTATTGAAACGATACAGGTAGAAAATATCAAATTACCCCTAACAGATTTATGAAAAAAGTCAATAATATATATTGGCCGAAAAATCAAAGAAACTTGTGTAAATTTGGTTATTTGCTTTTGCTATAATGTGTGTTAGGGGCTGCAGAAAATGAAACAAAGCTCTCTAGGGGTTGCCTATACTTAAAATCTGATGACGGCGGTTGGTAGCGTCTGAGGTGTGAGGTATAGGTTTTTTATTGCGCTAGATATTAAGTAAGGGGGAAATTATGGAAAAAGAACAGTTATTAGCTGTGTTAATGGCATTTAAAGATGGCGAAATTAATGAACAACAAATAGTTGATCACGCATGCAATAGTATTAAGAAAAATGTTAATACAAATAAAGTTCAGAAAGAAGTTGTACGCGATTTGAGAGGATTATTGATCAAGCAAACTTTATCAGAAAATGGCTTGCTACTCTGGCGTCAACTTGAAAATCCTGACATCAATATACCAAGCCGATTCTTTTTTGGTTTGTAATGTGGCGTATATCAATCAAGTAAGAGGAGAATTATGAATAGTCAGAAACAACAATTATGGGACAATATGTCTGTATTAGTAACAGATAATACACTTAGCGAAATGGAAAAGGAAATTTTAGGTATAGCTAATAAGGCATTACGTGGCGGGTTAGATGAGGAAATGATTGCTATTGATTTAAAGCACGAATTATCTTTCTTATCATCCAATCAACCGCTTTCTAAAAATATGGGACCTTTTTTAACAGAGCTATCACGCTTATACTTGGACTATGACCGTCGTGACAATATGAGTATATGAGGTATCATATCAAGATGTACGATCGAGGCAGGTATAATAAATAAACTAGCAAGAGGTGAACGTTGTGATAAATCATATTGCTTTAAACAACTTTGTGAAAAAAAGTGGGACGAATAAACCACTATCCCTTGATCCTAATGAGTTATTATCTCATCATTTAATGATTGTTGGGGCGACAGGAAATGGTAAATCAACATCATTATTATCTTTGGTTGAATCGTTACAGCAATCGCAGCAAACGAGTATTATTTTTGATGCAACAGGTGAATATAGTCAAATACCACATGCTATTACCTATACTTTGGGAGAAGATGCTAATTTAGATTTTGCAGAATTAGAAGCTAAGGATGTTGGAAACATATTAGGCATCAAAAATGCTAATTTAGTCCCAAAATTAGCTATGGCAATTGAATCACTTAAGATACAGAACAATGTCATCAAAAATAATGGTACCTATATCAAAATCAATAAAAAATTGACGACATTTGATCAGGAGCAACAAAAATTATCAGTTTTTGGACGTGATTATGATGCGACATTGTTGATGACACAAGTTATTCAAGAGTTTGCTGTACCATTTGGTGATTCAAGGGCAAATTATGATTTATTAGGCCAAGAAATTGATCATGAAGCGGTAAGATCACAATGGGGGGATCTATTAAGTGGGCAATCTCGTGTGAGACAGCCCACTTTAAATCGTGTGTTTAATATGCACCACAATCATACTGTACCTCGGGTGACACAGACAGATATATTTTACATTTTAAAGTTATTTTCTGAACGCCGAAGCCAGCAACGCACACTTGTCATTGATGTTAGTCAGTTGAAAACAGGTAGTGATGTTAGCCGATTAGTATTATCACTCCTACTCAAAAAGCTACTGGCCATCAGAATGGCTAGCACGATTCGTTTTCCAATCACAATTTTTCTTGATGAAGCACATCGCTATATGCCAGAAAACGAGCAACAACTTAATGATACTGGTTTGTTTAAAATACTGCGTGAGGGACGTAAGTATGGTATTTATTCTGTGGTTTCAACACAATCACCTTTAGATATACCTGCACAGTTAAGCGGTCAATTTGGTAGTGTATTGATTCATCAATTAAATCATCCCGATGAGTTACAACAGATTGTCAGCTTAAAAAACATAGCTGATTATCATAATTTATCCGTTGGGCAAGCTATACTTAAAATGTACCGCAACCCAAACACCATGCTAGTTGACGTCACGAAGCCAACGACTAAACATGACACAGCCTCGCCGAAGTTTAGGTAAAAAGGATGTTTATTGCAGCCTATCAATATCGCTTAACCTAGTTAGCTTTGGTTAATCCCTTCATAAAGAGTCACATCTAGCATATAAGTAGATTGTGTTGGTACATTCATCATACGGTTTTCTAAAACAGTCACGGCAGTATCTGCTAAATCATTTATAGGTTGAACGATTGTTGGCATGTTTGGTAAAACAGTGCGTATTAAATTTGTGCCATCAAATCCAATCACCAATGGCTGATTATTGGCGTTTGCATACTTTCGTTGAATTAAGGATAAAATTTGTGCAGCTTCAACGTCATTACCAGCAAATATACCATCGACATTGGGATGTTCGTCTAATAATCTAGAAAAGATAATGTCTTTTTCGCCATGGGATAGTTCAAATTCTACTTCCCAATGATGCGGTGTAAAATGATGTTTTTTATTGTATCGATATAACCTTGATGTCTAAGACTACTAGGCATATTTGGGTAAGTGTGACCACTGGTATGGACTATGTGTTTAGCACCTTGATCAATTAAATATTGTGTGGCTAAAACACCACCATGATAGTTATCTACGGAAATAGTCGGAATTTCATCGTTTAGAATACGTTCAACTGAAACGATGGGTAACCCGCTATATTTATTATAGGTTTGTATATTAAAATTGTGTGTTCCCACGATCAAACCATCAACTTGATGAGAGAGCAACTGTCTGAGATAGTGCTCTTCTTTTTTTCATCATACATTGAATCGCCCACAATTACTGTATATCCTTTGAGATATAACTTTTTTTCCAATAATTCCACGAGCTCACCAAAAAAAGGATGCGCAATTGCAGGGAAAAGTAATCCGATAATATGTGTTTTTTCTTTTGTAACTGTTGGGCGGCAGCGTTTGGTTGATAATTTAATTGGGACATTGCCTGATATACATTATCAATTGTTTTTTGGCTTAAATAGCCACGATTATTTAGAACGCGTGATACAGTTGTTTTTGATACACCCGCTAATTTTGCGACATCTTCAAGTTTATAGCTCATTATTTTACATTCCATTTATAATTAATTAAAAAATGCTTATCAACATATTGATAAGCATGTCATTTCAATTAAAGTATACTACAAAAAGTGTGGATTAAAATATTAAATCGTCTGACTATCAAGGCGATATGTTGTGAATTGACCTGATATGGTACTATTAGCATCCGAGACCAACGATATGGCAGGCGTTCCGGCGATGTAAAATCTTTCTGTAAATACTGCTTCACCTTGTTGAACAAATATTTCGATTACACTATGATCCACAAATATATTAAAATCTAGTTGATCTAGTTCATTTACAAAGGCGTATCTTGGATCATTTGGGTGATCTATGTGGTTAAGGACAAAAGTATGTGTATCTTTGTCAAAATAAAGCGAGATAATGTCATTATTTAAGACATCTTTTACATATAGGGAGACATTGCTGGTAGCTAAGGTTGCTTTAATTTCAATAGCACTGTTATGCTGAGACAACATTGTTGTGGGTGATAAGGGACCTTGACATAGTATCTCCTGTCTTAAGCTACTCGTTTCCGCGACAGGTTGCATGGTAAGATGGTCATCATTTAAAATTAATTGTCTTGGCAATGTTAATAAGCCTGTCCAACCATCAGATTTTTCATTAAACTTGCTTTCCCACATGTCGGCCCAACCAATAACAATGCGTCGTCCGTCAGGTGAAAGCAATGTTTGTGAGGCATAAAAGTCATGTCCGTGATCTAGTTCTTGAAAGTGATTTCGCTCAAATTTTTGCGTCGTATAGTCAAACTGACCAATGAAATAACCAGTTTGGTATAAATTTTTAAATTGATATGCTTGTGGTTGAATATTCATAGGTGACATTAGGAGAATTTCTTTGCCATTCAATGTGAAAAAGTCAGGACATTCCCACATATCTCCCTCAGCTGCGATAGACTGTGATTGATCTAAAACACCTAAATACTGCCATTCAAAAAGATCTGCTGATTGGTACAAAATAGCGCGTCCCAAGCCATTGTTTGACTGATTACCTAATATAATGTAATAGAAACCATTATGCTCCCATATTTTTGGATCTCGAAAATGATGTGAACTGTCGTCTGGAGCCTGTGAAATAATAGGATTATTCGCATATTTAGTAAAGTGAATACCATCATCACTGTAAGCTAGGTTTTGATTTTGCCAGAAGTGTTCTGGATCATTATCGCCATAGTAGTGATGACCTGTATAAACAAGCCATAGACGGCCGTCCTTAACGATGGCACTACCAGAAAAACACCACCAGTATCTTCAGAATCGCCGGGCGTGAGCGCGATTGGTAAACCTTCCCAGTGTATTAAATCGCGGCTACGCTTATGACCCCAATGCATTGGTCCCCATTGTGCAGCATAAGGATAGTGTTGATAAAAAATATGATAATAGCCCTGAAAATACACGAAGCCATTGGGGTCGTTCATCCAGCCATTTGTTGGAGCAACATGATAATTTGGCCTGTAACGTGTATTAGTTATAGGAATGAAGTTTTCTTCGGTTAGTTGTTTTGTCATTTTTGTTGACTCCTTTGTATGAAAATTAATATTGGTTTTGACTATGATTATATTTTGGCTAATGGCGTACCATTAACATCTTGAGAATCTTTTTTAAGAACGAAGAAAGCATAAATACCAGCTAATAAAACCATGACTGAAATCACATGAAATGTGTTTTGATAACCAACATGATCTCGTAGTATTCCTAATGGTGTGGATAAAATAACTTGACCTATCTGAGCAGCAATTTGAAACCCAATCATATATAATGAGGCAGATAATTTTGTGTTAAAGTGTAGTGTGAAATAGCGGAAAATTGATAACGTAAACATTGGCACCTCTAATGAATGCAACATTTTAATAGCAGAAACAGTGTAGGGATTCGTATTAAAACCACAGAGACCGATACGCATAAACATAATAACTACGCCAATCATCAATGTACGTTTGACACCAATTTTTCTCATTATAATTGGAACGACACCTAGCATAATTGCTTCAAAAAATACTTGTATGCTGTTAAGGGTGCCATACGCATGTTGACCCAGAGCTGGGCTTGAGAATAACTTTGTATAGAAATCAGGGAACATTTGCGAATCAAATATCGTATAAAAAGTCCAACTGAAGATAATAAAGATGATAACTTGCCATAGTTCTGGTAACTTGAGTAAATGTAACATATCTGACAATTTTGGAATTGAATCTTCGCGTGCTAAGTCTGAGATGGCTTGTTTAGCATCACGTTCTTCTTTAGGCACCCAAAAGATAAGGTTGGCAAGCAAAAGAATGCCAAAAATAGATCCGAACCAAAAGTTCAATTGGGGGTTAATGACAAATAGAAGCCCTGCTAGTAAAGCAACAATTGCATATCCAAAAGATCCCCATGCACGTGCTTGGCCATATTCAAAAGAAAAAACACGGCTGAATCTTTCTGTAACAGCTTCTAAAATACCAACTGCTGACAAGAATCCTGTAGATAAGACAATAGCGCCAACCCACATGCCAATCACAAAGTGGTTGGTTAAAAGTGGTGCGTATACCCAGATGAAAAAAGGACCGATTAGAGTTGAGATGATAGCATTAAAGATTAGTAAGTATCTTTTTATAAACAGCCTATCTTGAATTGCACCGTATACAAACATAAGTATCAAACTGAATAAAGAATTAGCTGAAAAAATTGTACCCACTTGTGCGCCAGATAAGCCTAAACCGCCGTTGCTTGTTGGGGATGTTAACCAGAGTTGATAAAAACTCCACCAAATGCCCCAAGAGGCAAAAAACAGTAACATACTTGTAGAACTTTGAAGATAAGATGCGTTTTTGAAAGAACGCAGTCTGCTTTTAGTAGAATTCATAATGAAACCTTTCTTTATTTAGTTTTATGTAAACGCTTACATAAAATATTATAAGATTTTATGTTCAATGTGTCAACCGATTGCTATACATTTTTACCAATTGCGTGATCATTCTTGTCAAATACGCATCGCAACCAACAGTTGCAACCTTAGCAAATAAAGGGTTACAGCAATATTAGTTATAAGATTTTTAAAAATACGATTTCATGTATAATCAAATTCATAAGTGATGCAATCTAAAGATGATAGGAGAAAATAGTATATGAAAAATGTTTTTAAATCACAATTATGCTTACTGCGGCAAAAAATGAGTTTGTCGCAGGATGCTTTAGCTCAGAAATTATATGTGTCTCGGCAATCCGTGTCTAAATGGGAGCATGGTGATGCTGAACCAGATATTGATAAGTTGATTTCATTGGCAGAGATTTTAGCAGTTGACTTGAATTTTCTATTATCAGGTCAGCAGAGCAATGAAGAACTGATTATTCGGTTACAGAATATCAGTAAGAAATTCAAAAAGACAGTGCTTAAAGACATTAATTTGTCAGTGTATGGTCGTGATCGCATTGCTTTGTTAGGTGCTAATGGGTCTGGAAAGACGACAATTATTAACACAATTGTTGGTTTGGTTAAGCCTGATGGTGGACGAGTGAGACGTTTTTTTAATTCAAGTGATGACCTGAGTGTGATGTCACAAGAGAATGT
>AEMJ01000567.1 GCA_000166735.2 Leuconostoc inhae KCTC 3774
AAATGATTGAAAATGCCCGCAAAAATCAGTTTTGGCGATATTTTAACCCTGTAAATATTGTAAGAGAGTTATTATTAGGCTGGACCATTCCGGAAGCAATTTTATTGATTGTGTTAGTATTGCTGCAAAGTACGGTGTGGGGATTGGGCGTTATGCACACGCACAATGTTGACTGGTTCGGCTTAGCAACTGGCCTGATGAATATTATTACGGTTGTA
>AEMJ01000566.1 GCA_000166735.2 Leuconostoc inhae KCTC 3774
TAGCGCTTCCAAATGTGTGTTATTAGCATTAGCCGGTACTGCTATCATAAACAGTAAATGGACGGGTTTCCCATCCATGGCATCGTAATCAACACCATTTTTTGATCGCGCAAAGACTACAGTGGGCTGCTTGACCGCATTATTTTTCGAATGGGGCATCGCAATGCCATCACCTAAACCTGTTGTTGTCTGTGCTTCACGTGCCAAAATACCCTTTAAAAATTCTGATTTGTTCGTAATGCGATCAGTTGCATAAAGTTGATCGATCATTTCATCAAAAGCCGCTTGCTTTGTTGTCGCTTTTAAATCTAAAATCATCACCTCTGGTAA
>AEMJ01000565.1 GCA_000166735.2 Leuconostoc inhae KCTC 3774
AGTGTGCGACTTTTTTAATATACTTTTAATAATATTTGTAAAAGATGTATGTGTCAAAATTAATAGTGTTAAAGATCAACCGCGAACAACTAATACATCAATATTGGCTGTTCTTGTCACAAACTCAGTAACAGAACCGATAACTAAGCGCTCTACAGCGTTTAAACCAGTAGCACCAATAACGATGATGTCGGCATTAACTTCATTTGGGACGTCCTTAGCAATCAATGCTTTTGGTGAACCATATTCAATGAGATAGTCAACGTTTTTAACACCTGCATCAATGGCTTGTTGCTTGTATTTATCAAGTGTTTTACGCGTTTCATCAGAGACAGCTTCGACCATTGTATCATCAAAGCTGGCTACATTTTGAAAAGCACGTGTATCAATGACGTTCAAAATTGATAAAATACCATTGTCACCAGCATCATTTGTTAACTCAATGGCGCGAACAAGTGCGGCTTCTGATTCTTTTGAACCATCCATTGGCACTAAAATGTTGTTATAGTTTGCTGTCATAAGAATTCTCCTTTAATATTGTTTATACTTTAAGTATACCGCTTACATTGATAAATTACTATTAATTTGAGAATATTTGTTGCCAAATTTTTTGTACAAAAAAGCGTCCACAATTGTGGACGCACGGGACATGCCCGAGACACTCATGATACCGTTAATCGTTACGCAGGTTTTCCTCGAGATTGTCGAGGTGGATCGTTCATAACGCTTGTTAGATTGCCGAATGAAAGGGCTTATCTGTCAAGTCGAAAATCCCAATCCGAGAAATAAAAGTTGTAAGGAAAAAGCTGATGATGTAACAATGCGTATATCTGAGGAATCTATACTTTATTATAACGCGAAAAAATGTCAACAACCAGTCTTGACATTTTGAAACTAGTGATTGTATTATTAGTTTCAAAATAATGCTCATTGTAAGCCTTTTTTTTGTTGTAATTTTAAAGAATGGTATACATCATAGAATGACTGTTCAATTTTCGAGTTGCCCTTAGGTTGAAAATATGAGACATCACGGATACTGTCTGGTAAATATTGTTGTGGGACCCAGTCATTATCGAAATCGTGGGGATAAATATACGATGTACCATGATCTAAATCAGCCGCACCTTGATAATGTGAATCTTTTAAATGGTTGGGAATATCTGACACCTTACCTGAATGAATATCATTAATCGCCATATCCAGTGCTTGGTAGGCTGCATTCGACTTTGGAGAAAGTGCGAGTTCAATTATTGCATTTGCCAAAGGAATTCGTGCTTCCGGAAATCCAAGTGTTTGAGCAGCTTGAATGGCTATTACAGCATGTTGAACAGCGGATGGATTAGCTAAACCGATGTCTTCATAGGCAATAACTGTCAAGCGCCGTGTCAAAATTGGTAAGTCACCGGATTCTACGATTCGTGCAGCATAATGTAAGGCAGCATCAACATCGGAACCACGAATAGATTTTTGAAGAGCTGAAATGACGTCGTAATGTGCATCGCCATCTTTATCAGCTGACATTGCTTTGCGTTGTACAGTTTCTTCAATAATTGGCAAAGTTATATTAATGATATTGTCTTTTTTATTAGGAGGTGTTGATAAAACAGCTAATTCTAAACCGTTTAGTGCGCTGCGTAGATCACCATTTGTCGCCCGAGATAGTTGTACCATCGCATTATCATCGAGCATAACGTTATAATTGCCAAGGCCTTTTTCTTTATCTTCAAGTGCACGTTTAACGGCGATTTTGATGTCGTTTTCGGTCAGTGGCATGACTTGAAAAATTTGAGTTCGCGATCGAATGGCGGGCGTTACGTTAATGTAAGGATTCTCAGTTGTAGCGCCGATTAAAATAATTGCGCCAGATTCTAAATGAGGTAATAAAAAATCCTGTTTTATTTTATTTAAACGATGAATTTCATCAAGTAGCAAAACGACAGTACCAGACATTTTAGCTTCTTCAGCGACAATTTGAAGGTCTTTTTGGCTATCTGTCGCAGCATTTAACATACGAAATGCATATTTCGAAGATCCAGCAATAGCTGATGCGATTGAAGTTTTTCCAGTACCTGGTGGACCATATAAAATCATGGAACTAAGACGTTTAGCGTCAACCATTCGTCGAATAATTTTACCGCTACCTACGAGATGAGGTTGTCCAACGATTTCTTCAATTTGAGTTGGGCGCATACGATACGCGAGAGGTTGCTGCATAATATTAAACCTTGGTGATTCCTTTTTATAGTATAGTAATAGCTTATTAATTTAAATATATGTTGTCAATATTGACAGCAGTATCTGCGGCTAATAAAACAGCAATTGGATCGTTTTGATGTATAGACTCTGTTGTATGAGAGAGTAGTGTGAATGGGTGTTTTGTACGCGTTGCTATAGCAACATAGGGGGCAAAGTTATCTCCAGCAATATTTTGATCAATTAAAACTTTACCCATACTGTGTGATTTTAAAGTGGTTTCAAATTGTGATTGAACATCTAAACTTCTTAGTTGTGAATATTTAACAGCAACCACGACGCGTTCTCGAAATGTGCCAAGGTAATGTTTTTGTTCATCAGGGTTTATTTGAGATTGACCACCAAGTTGTTCTTTTTGTAAGCGCTCATTGATATCCATGTTTTATTCTCCGATACGTTGTAGTATGTCTATTATACGTTATATTTAAATCACAACACAAACAAAAGAAAAAACGCCACCAAAACGGTGACGTTTTCAACCAAATGAATTAAGTTATTAACCCAAACGGTTGTAATATTCGACAATTAATGATTCATTAATGTCGGCATCTAGTTCTTCACGTTCTGGCAAGCGAACTAATGAACCTTCAAGCTTTTCAGCATCGAATGAAACGAATTGTGGATGACCCACAACTGATTCAACGGCTACTTGAATAGGAACAATAGTTTTTGACTTGTCGCGAACTGAAATAACTTGACCAGGTGTTACGCTGAATGAAGGGATATCAACACGTTTGCTATCGACCATAATATGGCCATGATTAACTAATTGACGTGCTTGTTGGCGTGTTGTGGCCAAACCAAGACGGTAAACAAGTGAATCCAAACGTTGTTCCAACAAAATCATGAAGTTAGTACCATGTGTACCCTTACGGATCTTACCAGCTTTGTTAAACAAAGAATGGAATTGACGTTCTGTCAAACCGTAAGTGAAACGCAACTTTTGCTTTTCACGCAATTGTGTACCATATTCAGAAATTTTAGCGCGGCGACCTGCACCGTGATCACCAGGTGCGTATGCACGACGTGATAATTCTTTACCAGTACCAGACAATGAAACACCTAAGCGACGCGAAATGCGCCACTTTGGACCTGTATAACGTGACATATATAATGTCCTCCAAAATGTAGTTTGTCGTACATTTGAGGGGTAAGCACCAGATGCGTGCAGCGCCGAACTTGACGTTTCTCAGAACCAGTAGCTATGGCCTTACTAACGATTTGGGGCGTTGTTGACGCGCTTCTTTACTTACTGCTACTCAATTAACAACTTCTTTTAATAGTAACAGAAATGATTATGATAAGCAAGTTATTAAGAAAGGTGTAAACGATTTGAGATTTAGCAAAATACATTGCGATACTCAGCATTACATCTAATCGCGTGATAGAATGGGATTATCAATTAAAAATGGGATAAAAACACATGAATCTGACTATATTAGCAATTATTTTAGGTATCGTTGTCATCGCATATTTAGCAATATTTATCATGCAGCGTACCACAGTAAAAAGAGTGAGCGCGTACCAAACTAAAAAGGAACAACTAGCATCGTTAAAGGTTCGTGACGAATTGGTTGAAGGACGTAAATTGGCATTAACAGGACAATCTTTAAAACAGTATCAAAGTTTGGAAGGTAGTTTTAATGATGTTAAAAATAATAAATTTTTGAAAATTGATCAACAAGCCAACCTTGTTTTATTTGAAGCACGGGGCATTAATTTTATTAAAACGCGGCACGAATTGTCACGTTTAGAAGCTATGGTTGATGATACAGAGAGTACAATTAACACTGTTCGTAGTGGTTTAACAGAATTAAAAAAGATTGACGAAGCACATCGCGAAGCCATTAACGATTTAAAAAGAAATATGATGACTTACGTAAACGTTTGCTGGCAGAAAACTTTAAATTTGGCCCAGCAAATAAAGGTCTAGATAATTTTTTGAAGCAACTTGAGGGTGATTATGACGAATTTACACGTTTAACGGAAAATGGTGATCACGCAACTGCTTCTGATATTTATGAACAATTAGCCATGGAAACAACACAAATGGAAAACATGATGGCTGACATTCCGGCGTTGTTTGAAAAATTAGACACAGTGTATGTTGAGCAATTGAATGAATTGGTGCAGGGACACACGGATCTCATTGCCCAAGGTTATGTTTTCCCAAATGACACATTGGTGGAGGAACTTGAAGCAATCGATGCACAACGCCAACAGGTTCTTCAATTACTGGGTGAGCTTAAGTTAAAAGAAGTGTCAGAACAAAATGGCTATATTGATCGACGCATTGATACATTATATGACATGATGGAAACAGAAGTGACGGCTAGAAAAGAAGTTACTAAAAATGCCGATCAGTTGTCATCAGACTTATTACGGTTGCGCGAACAAAATAGTCAATTATCGATGACGTTAGATCGCTTAGGCCAAAGGTTTCAGTTCAATCATAAAGAATTAGAAACACGACGTACATTGTTGGAACAAATCAATGCTACCGAGGAACAAGTTAATCATAACGATGATTTGCTCGAGGCTTCCGAAATGTCTTTTAGTGAGTTACGCGCCAAACAAGACAGTCAGTTAAAACGTTTCTCGGAAATTGAGAGTCAACAAGTTGAAATCTGGGAGAAAATTTCAGGACTTGAAAAAGCGCAACATTCAGCACGACAATTTGGTGGCCAATATCAACAAGAAATTGAAAATATTAAACAAGCTGTTGAACGCATGAATTTACCCGGATTACCAGCAAGTTACTTAGAGTATTTTTTTGCAGTATCTAATGAGTTGAATAGACTAGCTAAATCGCTGCAAGCACATCTAATCGATATGGATGAGGTGCAAAGACAACTTAACATTGTTTCGGCTGATATTGATACGTTAAAAGAGAAAACAGAAACACTTGTTGACCAAGCATCTTTAACGGAACAATTATTACAGTATGCTAATCGTTATCGTACGAGCAGCGATCGTGTTGCAGCCGCTAGTGAACAAGCTCGTATGTTCTATGAGCGGGATTACAGCTTTGATAAAGCGATGGATGTTTTGGGACCAGCCTTAGATAGTGTGGAGCCTGGAGTCTATGAAAAGTTAGTTGATTCGTATATGAAACGTAAGACACCACTACTATAAACTAGAAAAAGCCAGCTGATGCTGGCTTTTTTCATGAAAATGGGTAGAATAATGAAAACTATTGATGATTATAATGAAATATTAACAGATAGGTTATTGTTACGGCGTGTTTTATTAACAGATGCGTCACAAATGTATCAATGGTTGAGTGATGAAAATACCGTTCAGTGGTTATCTGGGACTTTGAACACTAGCATTGAGAATGTTGAAAATCAGGCGATCAAATCTTATTTTTGGCAAGATGTTGTCAACACAAAAAAATATGGCATTGCATTAAAAGAAACAAATGAACTAATTGGGAGTATTGATTTTCGACAAAATATATTAAAAAACAATGCTGAAATTGGCTATGTATTGACACCCTTGCAGAGAGGGAAAGGATTTATGCACGAAGCCGTCAGTAATTTGCTGAAAATTGGATTTACTGAACTTAATTTAGTTGATATTTGGATTAGCCATGACATTGAAAATATCAGTAGTCGTCACATACCTGAGCGTTTAGGATTTGAACAAGCCAAAATTAGTGATACATCAGATCATATTGTTTGGCATATGTCATCTGAACAATATCGTGGAAAATCTCAAATGGATTTTTGATTTGAAAAAATGTTGTAAAAGTCATAAAAATTTATAAAGATACCCCAAAATATAAATTTTATCGTTATGCTAGTAAAGTATATCGTAATTAATAGAAGAGGTTTATATGTTAAGTTGGCAATATTTATTAAAAAATAAGCGACAATTAGCTAAGTGGCTAGTTGCTGCTACGATACCTGTGGTATTTGTCGCAGGTTTCTTAGGCACAATGGGCCATGCAACACAACAAGCTAGTAGATTAAAGGTTGCCGTGGTGAATCTAGATGATGGTGGTCAGTATCATGATAAGCAGCAAAATATTGGGGCAGATTTTTCGCGTCGCCTACGCAACGAAAAAGCATTCGCGGCCGTAAGTTACACAACGGAAAAACAAGCAAAATTGGCCCTACGTGATGGTAAAATTAGTGCCGTTGTGGTTATGCCGTCAGCACTGACAAGCCAGTTATCAGATTTTCAAAAATCTGGTAAAACAATTAATTTGCAGCAAATAATTGCTAGTGGACAAAGTCAGTTTGCTTCGCAATATATACAACGTCAATTAACGCAAGCATTGAATCATGAAAATGCGCTTTTGATGATTGGTAAGGCTAATAGCTCAATGTTAAAAAATCTTGCAAATCAAAGTCAAAATTTATCGCAAGAAGCAAATGACTTACAGACTAATTTGCAAGCAGTTGGGAATGGTATTGACGCCCAAACAGCAAGTGATCTGCAAGAAACAGCACAAGAAGAAACAGCAAAATTAGCAAACTATTCCTCACGACTTAATGATGCAATTAGCGCAGGAGATACTTCTAAGATCAGCGAGATGGCTTCAGCGATTAATGATGTATCGTATACAATGCAAACTTCTATAGTCGGGGGTATTAGTAATATGGCGGCTAATTTAAACAGTACAAAAGCGTTGAGTGATGAATCGGGTATTATTCAATCCAGTGCAAAAAAAATTCAACAAGGGCAGTCTAGCATCGCTGGTAAATTGAAAGATACGCTAGGGGAACAAGAATCAAGTAAAAATGTATCACCTTTATCACAGATGATGGCTTTTGATATGACAGATATTCAACCTATTAAGCAAGATGGCCAATTTATTTTGCCGAATTTATTGGTCATTGGCGTGACACTGTTGTCTATTTTGTTTGGTTTAGTATTACCAATAAAATCAACAAAGCAAGAAATGCTTGCATTGGAACAGTGGTGGCTTAATTTTCAAGTAGGTGGGGCATTGAGCATTGTGACTGTATTGTTGATGACAATTAGTGCGTTATTTTGGCAAATATCAGTAAAACAATTCTTCGCTATTACAGTGGTGACTTTGTTGGCTTCTTGGGCGATGATGAGTATTGTTTGGTACTTAAAACAAGTATTAGGTCAGAGTGGCTGGTGGTTATCAATAGTTCTAATGATACTGCAGGTAATTTTCACAATCACGTCAGTACCTAGTAGCATGTCAACTACTGCATTTAATATCATCCGTAATATGTTTCCGTTGGCTGCCTTAAATCGTGCGATTAGTCAGCTAATATTTGGCGGTAATGTACAACAAAATGTCGTCATAATAGTACTTTGGCTGCTTATTTCTACTATTTTATTAGTGACATACTACCGCATAAAGCAACGTCAAAATCTTGAAGAGATATTAATTGATTGAACCTTTTCTACTATTACTGATTAGAAAAAGTTAGTTTAAATTTACAGCGTGATCAAAGTTATACTATTTTTTGATAAAAAAGGGTGTAAAATAATGATATGATAACAAAGAAAAGTACAAGTGAAGTCACACGTGAACGCATCTTGCTAGCAGCAACGGAATTATTTTTAGCAAAAGGATATGAGCAAACAACGACGCGCGAAATTACTAAAGTACTCAACATCACACAACCAGCACTGTATCATTATTTTGGAGATAAAGAGGCACTGTTTGTTGAAGTTATCAAACGAGTAGGTAAACAAGTATCAGACAGCATGCATTTTATTTTAAGCCAAACATATGAACAGCCTATTGATCAGCTTGCCGCTATGACACAAGTCATTGTTACCCGTCATCCGCGTGATGTTTTCACTTTGATACATGGTAGTTTTAATGTATTATCATTAGAAAATCAACGAGAATTGGGCATTGTTTTTGGCCGTGACTATGTGAGACCAATTGCAAAATTTTTTGATCAAGAAGCATTAAAGCTTCGCCAAAATGTTGACTCTCGAGTAGCCAGTTCGTTTTACATTACGAGTTTGGCACCATTATTCAGTGATTTTCATCGTCTTAATGGTACATTGGATATGACAGAGAGAATACAACAATTGCTTGATCTCATTCTCTATGGTGTCTCAGAACGTTGAGTTTTGTACAGGTAGATGGTATGATGTAGTGAGAATTTAACGGAGACAACACACATGGCTAGTCAAAAAGTATCACTCGCGTGCACAATTTGTGGTTCGCGTAATTACACGGTAGCATTATCAAAAGACCGCACAGAGCGCCTGGCAGTTAAAAAGTTTTGCGCTTTTTGCGGAAAGCATACATTACACCAACAAACAAAGTAAAGGTTATAAACATGTTGAAGTATTTTAGAAACGTTGCAGCAGAGATGAAGCGAGTAACTTGGTTATCACAAGAACAAGCATCAAAAGAAACGGTGACAGTCATCACTGTCTCAGTTGTTTTTGCGTTATTTTTAGGTGGAGTGGATTGGCTTTTACAAAGCGGTTTTAATTTCATTCTAAATTAATAGCGAAATGATCAGAAATATAGTATACTAGTAATATCAGCAAGGACTTCTTTATGAGGTCCTTTTTTATAGCAAAAAAGGAGAAGCCTTAGAAAACGTTGATATGTTACCATATTTAAAAGTAATGATAAACGAAGTGGGCACATGAAATTATGTCAGAAAATAACGAATTACCACAAGAAAACAAAAACGAAGCAATTACTAATAACGATAATATTGAAAAATCGTGGTTTGTTGTGCATACCTATTCCGGATATGAACACAAAGTGAAGGCTAATTTAGAGTCTCGTACACAAACAATGGGTATGTCAGAACAAATTTTCCGAATTTTAGTGCCAGAACAAGAAGTGACAACTATTCAAGATGGTGAAGCAAAAACTTCTGTTGAAAACGATTTTCCGGGCTATGTTTTAGTTGAAATGGCAACACCACATGACTACAATATGACTGATGAAGCTTGGTATGTTGTGCGTAACACGCCTGGTGTCACAGGATTCTTGGGATCTCACGGCGCTGGATCAAAACCTAATTCACTAATGCCTGAAGAAGTTGATCTTTTGATGAAACGTATGGGTATGGTAACGCGTGAAGTAGTTGATTTGGCAGTTGAAGTTGGACAAACAGTTAAAATCATTACTGGTCCTTTTTCTGGTATGGAAGCCACTGTTACAATGGTTGATGTTGAGAAACAAACATTGGAAGCCACAGTTGAAGTGTTTGGACGTGAAACACCAACAGAATTAGACTTTGCTGATGTAGATACTGTTTTAGATGAAGCTTAAATAAGTGTCAATTTAAATAAATACTTGCGAAAAAATACATTATCTTATATAATTAATGGGTATGCCATAGGCATGCGTGGGAGCAGCACTTAAGCTGCGTCTACCACAACACGAGGAGGAAAAAATCGTGGCTAAAAAAGTTACAACAGTAGTTAAACTACAAATTGCCGCTGCTAAAGCAACGCCAGCACCACCAGTTGGTCCTGCGTTGGGACAAGCCGGTATTAATATTGCGCAATTCACAAAAGAATTTAACGCGCGTACTGCAGAACAAGCGGGTTCAATCATTCCGGTTGAAATCTCTGTTTTCGATGACCGTTCATTCGAATTCGTTACGAAGACACCACCTGCTGCTGACCAATTACGTAAAATTGTTGGTAAGGGTTCAGGAGAACCTAACACTAAGAAGGTCGGAAACGTTACTTTGGATCAAATTCGTGCAATTGCTGAAAACAAAATGGCTGATTTAAATGCTAATGATGTGACGGCAGCTATGCGTATGATCGAAGGTACAGCACGTTCAATGGGTGTTACTGTTGAAGGTGTTGACTTGACTGTTGACGGTACAGCAATCAAGGAGGACGCAGAATAATGACTCAAAAACATGGTAAGAAGTATACTGCAGCATTAGCAAAGGTAGAAGCTGAAAAGAACTACAATTTGAATGAAGCAGTAGCACTAGTTAAAGAAATTGATTACGCTAACTATGACGCTTCTGTTGAAGTCGTCTTCAAGTTAAATGTTGACACACGTCAAGCAGATCAACAATTACGTGGTGCTGTTGTTTTGCCAAATGGAACAGGTAAAGACAAGAAAGTTATTGTCTTTGCACAAGGCGACAAAGCTAAAGAAGCAGAAGCTGCTGGAGCCGATGTTGTTGGAGCTGCTGACTTAGTTGCACAAATCCAGGGTGGCTGGATGGATTTTGATACAGCCATTGCTACACCGGATATGATGGCTCAAGTTGGTCGTGTTGCACGTATTTTGGGTCCTAAGGGATTGATGCCTAACCCAAAGACTGGTACAGTTACAATGGATGTTACTAAGGCTGTTTCAGATGCTAAGGGCGGACAAGTAACATATCGTACAGACCGTGACGGAAACGTTGCTGTTCCTGTTGGTCGTGTGTCATTTGATGAAGCTAAATTAGCTGAAAATATCAAAATGATTGCTGATACTGTATTGAAGTCTCGTCCAGCAGCCGTTAAGGGTGCATATGTAGAGCACGTGTCAATTTCATCAACAGTTAGTCCAGCTGTTACTTTGGATGTTAACGCATTGTAAAGTTTGACGATATCAACTTCGTTTGATATACTTATTTAAGTAAATTAAATCATTTTGCCTAAGACTCAGGTGGTACTTGTACCTTAATATCCTGCCGAGGAAGTTTAAAAAACTTTTCCCGTGTGTCTTTTGGTACACGGGATTTCTTTTGCAAAATAATATTATGAAAGGAGAATATATATCATGAGTGAAAAAGCTATTGCAGTAAAAGCACAAAAAGTTGAAGAAATTGCTGATCAATTCAAGAATGCTGCTTCAGCAGTTGTTGTTGATGCTCGTGGATTGACAGTTGCTCAATCTACAGATTTGCGTCATCAATTGCGCCAAGAAGGTGTAGTACTTGAAGTTATCAAGAACAAGATTTTGACACGTGCCGCTGAAAAGGCTGGATTTGCTGAATTGAACGACATTTTTGCCGGTCCTTCAGCCGTCGCTTTCTCAAATGATGATGCTATTGCACCATCACGTATTTTGAAGAAATTTGCTGACGCCAACGAAAAGTTGGAAATCAAAGGTGGTGTTGTCGATGGCAACATTGCTAACTTGGACGACATTAACAAATATGCATCTTTGCCATCACGCGAAGGCTTGTTTGGACAATTGTTGGCCGAATTCCAATTCCCAATCCGTTCGTTTGCATATGTTGTTAAGGCGTTGCAAGAAAAGTTGGAAGAGAAAAATGGTGGCGAAGCCACTACTACCGAAGAAACACCTGTTGCTGAAACAGCAACAGATGCTGAATAATTTAAAAATAACATACAAAAAATTGGAGGATTTAATCATGGCTTTTGATAAAGACGCGATTATCGCATCATTGAAGGATGCAACAATCTTGGATTTGGCTGATTTGGTTTCAGCAATCGAAGAAGAATTTGACGTTTCAGCAGCAGCACCCGTAGCAGCAGCTGGCGCAGCTGACGGCGGCGCAGCTGAAAAGACAGACTTTGACGTAGAATTAACTTCAGCAGGTACTGCTAAAGTTAAGGTTATCAAGGCAGTTCGTGAAGCAACTGGTCTTGGATTGAAGGAAGCTAAGGACTTAGTTGACAACGCACCTTCAATCGTTAAAGAAGGCCTTGATGAGGCTGCTGCTAACGAATTGAAAGAAACTTTGGAAGCAACTGGCGCATCAGTAGCATTGAAGTAATTTCTTTTTTCGAAATTATGAATGAGGCAGTGTGAGTTAAGATTTTCTGATTTGAAATCATAACTCATTTGCTATATTAAAAGAGGTGCTTCGGTACTTCTTTTTTTGTACATAAACTTAAGGAGCTATTAATGGATACATCTAAAGAAAAAATTGCTGGAGAAATGTATTTTACAGCTAATCCTAATTCAGAACATCATTATCAAGATTTTGATTTTGATTTATTAGGTAATCATCTACGTTTTACAACAGATAGTGGGGTTTTTTCTAAATCAACTGTCGATTTTGGCACTAGGACAATGCTGAATGCATTAAACAAAACAACTATTATTTCAGGAAAAATATTAGATCTTGGAACTGGCTACGGGCCAGTTGGTGTGGCGGTGGCAAAATATTTACAGCAGCCAGTTGATATGACAGATGTTAATGAGCGTGCTCTGGCCTTAGCACGTAAAAATGCAGAGCAAAATGGTGTGATAGGTTTAGTTAATGTTTTTCAATCAGATATCTATGCTAACGTATCTGATAAGTATGCGTTAATCTTGGCGAATCCCCCTATTCGCGCTGGGAAGAGTGTCGTTACGGCAATGTTACAAGAAAGCATTCACTATTTGCTGCCAGGTGGTAAACTAATTGCAGTGTTACAAAAGAAGCAAGGGGCACCTTCAGCACAAAAAAACATGGCCACAGTTTTCGGAAATGTGAAAGTTATTCA
>AEMJ01000564.1 GCA_000166735.2 Leuconostoc inhae KCTC 3774
AAACCAAATAATGCAAACAGTATTGGCGCAAATACAAACAACATACGACCAAGAAAGGACCACCAATAAAGATAACCATTAAAATATATTAATTTCTGTTTCCAAGTTAACCCCTTATTTGTTAACAAATGCAGGTTTTTGGTACTTTGAATCATACCACGAGCCCATCTTGTTCGTTGTTTAAACACGCTCCCTGTATCGGTTGGTGTTAATCCACTTCCCATCGGTTCTGTTGTTGATATGCTGCTATAACCACAACTATTTATTTGAGCGCCCAGTTGAAAATCTTCAGTGAGCGTGTTGGTTGGAAAACCGCCCGCTTCAACAATAGCCTCACGCAAAAATAAAGTATTCGAGCCTGTATATATTGCACTGCTATGACTGGCATTTAAGACATTGACTTCCTTAGAAAAAAAATCTTGTTCATTAGGAATCACACGATTAGCGTAAAGATTATGTTGAAAAACATCTTCATTATAAAAACTTTGCGGTGTTTGAACAAAGCCAATTTTTATTAACGCGTTTACCATAACTGGCAAAAATAAGGTACGACTGTTGTTAAAAATCAGCGTACGGAATCATATCAGCATCAAACGTTGCGACTAATGGCGAGTGGCTATATTTTAATGCATGATTAAATTACCAGATTTAGCATGTTGATTATGACTTAAACCAATATAGTTAATATCGAATTTTTGCGCCAATGCCTTCATTTCAGCTCTGTTTGATCATCACATAAATACACATGTATTTATTTTATCTGGGTATCTTAAAAA
>AEMJ01000563.1 GCA_000166735.2 Leuconostoc inhae KCTC 3774
GGATACCAGGTTATTTATTGTTGTTATTAGTTAAACAAGATATTTCTAGTAATCTAACAAATCAAAGGTGGGGTGAAATTCAAGAACTTTTCTTTGCCCCATATTTGGTGGTGCCTGTCATATTAGAGACAATTGGTATTAAAAATTCACGGTTTAAAAGTCACTAAAAAGAATATATCCGGAAATAATAAAAAGATTTTTTGTACATGATACCGCATGTTATTATTTTGGTATTGACTATTGTGAGTTTAATTAAATTTAATTATGGCAAATTTGGATCAGAAATCATGTATGGCAGTGTCATTACTTTTTGGTTGTTAAATAATTTAATCAATACTTTTTTGGCTGTATTAGTGTTTATTGGCAAACATAACAATGAGGAACCTAAATTTGCCGTCGAAGGCCAAGTTCATATTAGTGATATTCAGTTAACAACAAATGTAGTCATTAACTATTTAACAACATCAGAAATCGCAATTCATTTGCCACAAGAAACAATGTTACGTCGACAGAAAAGGTATGATGTGACCATT
>AEMJ01000562.1 GCA_000166735.2 Leuconostoc inhae KCTC 3774
CGCACTGATTGTGATCAAGCAGCCAATAATTTCAAAACCTGAGACCTTATAGCCATTGATAATTATGATAACAAATGCCACAATTGGCACTAAGTTCATAAATAAAATACCGTTTATTGCACCAATCACCCGATTCCCCATATTCCAAGCAAATACTGCAATAACCCCAGCTAACGTAATCATATAGACCAACGCATTTTTAACACCGCTCACTTGTGTGATGGTTGGGACTTTTAACCAACCTGCTGCTGTCG
>AEMJ01000561.1 GCA_000166735.2 Leuconostoc inhae KCTC 3774
TCTTCAAAGTCTGGTATCCCACCATTTTCCGGTGCATAAGTCACTAATCGAATGCGCTCACCAGATAATGCATACCACTTTTTAAGCAATTCCGTGTTAGGATCAATAATATATTCTTCTGGTTGTGCACCCATAAATACTTTATTGATAAATGGCCCTTCCAAATGAATACCCTGAATCACCGGATTAAATTTAGCTACTTCGTTGATAGTCACCAAAGCCCGTTCGATGTTTTCAGGCGATTGCGTCATTGTTGTTGGAAATAACGATGTAATCCCTTCAGTAACCATTTTGTTGACCATATCATTGAGCTTTTCAGCATCACCATCCATGGTATCCAGACCATATCCACCATGTTTATGAACATCAATAAAACCAGGCACAACAAGTTTTCCTGTTGCTTCTGCAATCAATTCGTCATCGTCTTGTGGCGTAAAATCAACCATGTAGCCAACATCATGAATCACATCTGTGAAGCGTATATACGCATCTGCCATATGTTTTGAACCTGTGTAAAGATCAATATTTTTAATAATTT
>AEMJ01000560.1 GCA_000166735.2 Leuconostoc inhae KCTC 3774
TAATTAGACTCTTTCAAGACCAACATACAATATTTCCTTTTTATTAATAAATCAATAACTTCATTTCCTTATATCGTTCCAATACAATTACTCTCATTATAACAAAAGTTTAGGTTTTGTTAGCCATCGATAGACTAATGTTTTAAAATATAACAAGCATATGTCAAATCCAGATAACTATATATTTCACAAGGTTTATTCGTTATAGTATTAAACATCAATCAAGAATGGATGTTTTACTTATGAGCAAAAAAGGTCTCCTGCTAGTCAACCTCGGTACCCCAGATTCTCCAGATCCAGATGACGTCAAAGTATATTTGAAAGAATTTCTATCAGACACTAACGTCATTCAAATGCCAAAATTCCTCTGGCAACCTATTTAAGAGGTAAATTTGCCCAAACGGGCACCTGAATCAGCGAAACGCTATCAAAAAATATGGCGTGAAGATGGTTCACCACTAATGGTC
>AEMJ01000559.1 GCA_000166735.2 Leuconostoc inhae KCTC 3774
CAAGTTGCAAAAGAAAATAATATCAAGCCGCTATTTGGTGTGACTTTACAAGTTAATGGCTTGGTCAATACCGCTACTGTTTTTCCGATAGTACTCATCGCCGAAAATCAAACAGGCTATCAGAATTTGATGTGGATTTCTTCAGCAAAAATGACTACCAAAATCAGTGAAATGACACTAGATGTTATTACTGGGCATTTGGCAGGTATCAACATCATTTTTCCTAATGATAGTGAAATTTCGCAATTTATCGCTTCTGAATATACACAATCAGTTGATTATTGGCAACAACTCATCACAAAAATTGATCCAAAAAAATTATATTTAGGTATTAATCCACAACTCGCGCCACAAATTCAAGAACGATTAGTGACATTTAGTGCAAAAAATCAAGCAAAACTGATTGCGTTGGATACGGTTGACTATCTCAATCCCGATGATGCATTCACAACACAAGTTTTAAAGGCAATTGAGACAAATACCAAGCTAGATGACATTAAACTGCTCGCACAGCAGATTGGGACTCATGTATTGCAAGATTTTGATGAAGTTCAGATAGCTTATTTGGCTAATGATGCATTAAAAACAGCTTACTTGAACAATGAATTACTAGTATCAAAGAGCCAGGTTGAAATCGTATTTAAGCAAACAGCAACATTACCAAAATTTCGTTTACCAAATGAGAATCAGACGTCAGAAAACTATTTGCGTTCTATTGCAGAAAAAGGTTTATTAGAACGAATAAACGGACGACAAGTGGCGTTAGATCAGTATGAGAAACGCTTGCAACATGAATTGCAAATAATTGATAATTTAGCATTTAATGATTATTTTTTAATTGTTTGGGACATTGTTAATTTTGCTCATCAAAAAAATATTCAAATGGGTGCTGGACGTGGGTCTGCGGCAGGCTCCTTAGTTGCCTATGCTTTGAGAATTACTGATGTCGATCCGATACAGTTTGGCTTATTATTTGAGCGTTTTTTGAACCCGCAGCGTATCCAAATGCCAGATATTGATATTGATTGGCCAGATAACAAACGTGATTTAATATTAAATTATCTACATGATAAATATGGACAACGTAATTTTGCGCAAATATTGACATTTGGGACTTTAGCAGCCAAGCAGGCTTTAAGAGATACTGCCCGGGTGTTTGGTGTATCCCAGCAAATGATGAGTCGAATTAGTAATGCTGTACCCCAGGGTAAACAGGGGCGTAAGGTATTAATTCAAGATACTTTAAACGCGTCTAATGTTTTGCG
>AEMJ01000558.1 GCA_000166735.2 Leuconostoc inhae KCTC 3774
CCCAGAAAGTCCCTACCAAAACAAATAGCTCACCCTGGTCAATCGTTAATTAAGTCGGGAATCACGGTCTGCCCATTAAAGTCTTTCTGGACGTGTTGAAATTCAATTGCCGTTGTCATTTAACGTCCCTCCTTCAATAAACCGTGCTTCACAAGATAGCGATGTGCAACCGTCGAAGCGGACTGCTTCTTAACATTGACTTCATAGTTCATTTCTTGCATATCAGTTTCTGAAATCTTTCCTGCTAACTTATTCAACGCTTTAACGACCTTAGGATGTTTGTTGGCAAAGCTCGTCTTCATCAACGGTGCCCCTTGATACGTTGGGAAGAAGTGCTTGTTATCCTTCAATAAGGCCAAGTGATACTGCCGTAATTCACTATCCGTCGCATAGGCATCTACCAAGTTGATTTTCCCCTTACTGATAGCTTCATAGCGTAGCGCCGGCTCCATCGACTTTGCAGTCACGTCTAACCCATAAGTCTTCTTGATTCCTTTTAAGCCATCATTACGATCAATAAACTCTAGGGTCATTCCGGGTTTCAGAATCGATTCAACTTGCGTTAAGTCGCTGATTGTCTTCAAATGATGTTCTTGTTGAAATTTCTTAGTCACTGCCAATGCGTACGTATTGTTATACTGCATCGGCTTCAAGTAAGTCATTTGTTCCTGTTTAGCGAGGCGCTGTTTGGCGAGCTGATAGGTCTGGTTAGCTGTTTGACCAGCTGGGTTATTTCCCTTACCTAAGGTCTCCAGCACCGAGCCAGTAAATTCAGGATAAATATCAACCTGATTATTCTTTAACGCGCTGAATAAGAACGTGGTCTTGCCAAAGTTAGGCTTGAGCGTCACATGAACATGCTCATCTTCAGCTTCAATCAGCTGCTTATACATATTAATCAAGATTTCTGGTTCAGAACCGAGTTTACCTGCAATCGTAATTGTTTCAACTCGATTGGCATAAACACTATAAGCCCCGCCACCACCTAGTAAAGCTAAAATACCGACAAAGACGATTAAGGCGTGGCGTGGTTTAGCCGTTTGAAACCACCGAACGAGCGCACTCAGCAGAATTGCTAACAATGCTGATGAGATAGCCCCAATCAATAATAACGAGGTATCATTACGGTCAATACCGAGCATGATAAAGGTCCCGAGACCCCCAGCACCAATCAAAGCGGCCAAAGTAGCCGTCCCAATAATTAAGACGAGCGCGGTCCGAATCCCAGCAATGATCTGTGGTAGGGCAATGGGTAGTTCAACTTTAAACAACTTACGCATTCGTGACATCCCAAAGGCATCGGCGGCCTCTTCAATTGAGGCGTCAATTTCTGAGATACCCAAATAAGTATTTTGAAAAATTGGCAGTAAAGCATAGATCACCAGCGCAATTACTGCTGGCACCGTTCCAATCCCAACTAACGGAATCAATAACCCTAACAGTGCCAAAGACGGAATCGTCTGTAAGACACTCGTGAGCTGTAATAATCCCTCGGCCCACCGTGGTCGTCGAACGACCCAAATAGCCAACGGAATCGCAATTACCATTGCGATGACTAATGATGCTAATGAAATCCCCAAGTGTTGCCATAGCGCAGTCAGCAAATCCCCGCGTCGATCTATAAACGTCTGTATTAATGTCTGCATGCTAACCTCCAGTGCTCACCTTTATTGCTTAATAACTTCTTAATTATCCATGTATTTAATCGTAGCATAATCCGCCAAAAATCATAGTAATACGCAACCTAAACCTGGACACCAATATAGTCCATATGGGTATTACTAATTTAACGAATTACCATAATGCAGCTTATCTAAACTAAAAAGCGCCATACCTGAAATAAATAGGGTTTGGCGCTTTTTCTGTGATCTATTCTTGTGAATTGAGCTAAAAATAATTGGTCTAGCTCTCACAATGCTGGTAGCAAGGCTTTTGTCATTTGTGAAATTTTAGTCCGTGAGCGGTTTATGAGAGGGCTGTTTGTGCTTTTTGCGGAGGCGTAAACGGACAACCAATTTGTGTTGGGCGACTTCCTCATCAGACAATGTTAACTTCTCGTCAATTGAAAACGAGGTCGTTTTATAATTTTTTGCCAGGACAACCGCCTAAACAGCCTGGTCAATCTGGTCACTTTGTTCCGGTGTTAAGGCAAACGTATAAGACTTGTCGCCATACAAAATCGTTTTATCAGGGGCTACGCGTGTAAAGCGTCCTTTAATCGCATT
>AEMJ01000557.1 GCA_000166735.2 Leuconostoc inhae KCTC 3774
ACGTGAAGCAGTTGAAAAATTGATTGCTGATCTTGAGAATGGTGCGGCTGGCTTTTCCTTTGCATCAGGTTCGGCAGCAATTAGTACCATTTTCACACTGTTTTCGTCTGGCGATCACATTATTGTTGGTAATGACGTTTATGGTGGCACATTTCGATTAATAGATAGTGTGCTTAAACGACAAGGGCTGACGTTTACAATCATTGATACACGTGATTTGGACGCTGTAGAAAATGCTGTTCAAGAGAACACCAAGGCAATTTATTTTGAAACACCGACGAACCCGCTATTACGTATTACGGACGTTGAAGCAATTTCTAAAATCGCACAAAAACATCACTTACTCAGTATTGTTGACAATACTTTTGCCTCACCATACATTCAAAAACCAATTGTTTTAGGCGCTGATATTGTTGTGCAT
>AEMJ01000556.1 GCA_000166735.2 Leuconostoc inhae KCTC 3774
TAATACACTATTACCAAGAGATATTATCATTCAATCGGTCGCTAAAGTAAAAGATGATTTTCACGCACGTTTTAATACACATGCCAAACGCTATGTTTATCGGGTATCAACACAAGATTTTACAG
>AEMJ01000555.1 GCA_000166735.2 Leuconostoc inhae KCTC 3774
TACAACCAAAAATTATTATTTTGGATGAAGCGACGGCGATGCTTGATCCAGATGGTCGTGCCACAGTCATGGCAACGCTTCAGGGTTTAAAACAGCGGTTTGGATCAGAGTTAACACTGATTACAATTACGCATGACATGAATGAAGCAATGTTAGCAGATAGAGTCGTAGTCATTAATGATGGACAACTTATTTTAGATGGTGCGCCATCAGAAGTGTTTAGTCAATATGATGTCATGCACCACAATGGATTAGAATTACCTTTTGTTGGTGAATTAGCGGTGCGATTAGATCCAAAACCTGATGGTTATTTAGATGAGAGAGAATTAATAAAATGGCTATCAGATTTGAAAAAGTAAATTTCAGTTACGGTGCAGGCACAACATTGGCTCAAAGCATTTTACACGATGTGACACTGGAGATGCCAACGGGGCAAGTAACGGCTATTGTCGGGCAAACAGGTTCTGGTAAATCAACACTAATTCAACATATTAACGGTCTCTTAAAACCAACTAGTGGGCGTGTTACCATAGATAATTTTGAATTAACGCATCATACTAAGGAAAAAGAATTAGTAAAACTACGCAAGAGCGTCGGCATTGCTTTTCAATTTCCTGAAAATCAGTTATTTGCTAATACAGTTTTGGAAGATGTCATGTATGCGCCTGTAAATTTTGGAGCAACAAAGTCAGAGGCTAAATTGGCTGCAGAACATGCTTTGACGCGCACGGGGGTTGTGAGAGAACTGTGGGGGAAATCACCTTTCGAATTGTCAGGTGGTCAGATGCGCCGTGTTGCGATGGCTGGTACGTTGTCTAGTGACCCGAGTGTTGTGGTAATGGATGAGCCAGCTGCTGGCTTAGACCCAAAAGGACAAGGCGAATTATTACAATTAGTTTTAGAACTCAAAAAATTAGGTAAAACGATTGTTATCATCTCACATCAAATGGATCATGTTATTGCAGTAGCAGATCATGTTGTTGTTATGCATGAAGGACGTGTGGTCGCACAGGAGTCCCCACAGATATTGTTTAATCGGGATATTACCTGGTTCAAGACCATGAAATTAGATCTACCCAAAGCAGGTCAGTTAGCAGAAAAACTGCGAGACGAGGGGATTACTTTGTCTAGACGCCCTTTGACTCTAAATGAATTAGCTGATTTGATAAATACGGAGGTTAGTCATGAATAACATTATGATTGGTCGTTTCGTGCCAGGTAATTCATGGATACATCGTCTTGACCCACGCACAAAAATGATTGTAACATTTGTGTATATTATTGTGATGCTCTGGGCTAGTAATTGGCAAACATATGCTTGGACAGCAGCATTTGTTGTGGCGATGGTTAAATTAACAGATCAACCATTCAAACTGTATTGGGATGGTTTAAAACCAATTTTTTGGTTGATATTGTTTACTGTTATTTTACAGCTACTCTTTACACCAGGAACGCCCATATTATTTAGTGTTGGGCCGTTTCAAGTCACAGTACCAGGCATTTTAAATGCCATTTATGTGATGGTGCGTTTTGTGTTGATTATTTTAATGTCCACAATTTTGACCTTGACAACACCACCAACAAGTATTGCTAATGCACTAGAATCACTTCTTAGTCCACTCAAAAAAATTGGCGTCCCAGTTGCAGAATTAGCTTTAATGTTGGCTATTGCTCTTCGTTTTGTACCATTATTAATGGATGAAATGCAAAAAATTATGAATGCACAAAAATCTCGTGGCATGAGTTTTTCAACAGGTGGACCAATTAAACGTGCTAAAGCTATTATTCCGCTTTTGATTCCACTCTTTATAGGGGCACTACAACGGGCTTTAGACTTAGCTAATGCGATGGAGGTGCGTGGCTTTAAAGATGCTGTGCAACGCACTAAATATCGTATTTTGAGTTATCAAAAAATAGATAAGGTGGCATTTGCTGCTCTTATTGGATTTGTAATCATTTTTTTGTAATTAAAACATGGCTGCACGGATAATTGACAAGGTGATCTGTGCGCTAAATTAGTGGAGGAAAAGTGTGCCAAAAAAATTTGGACACTGCTAAATCATATGCCAAGATATAAGGCGATAGTATCTTATGACGGATCCGATTTTTTTGGATTTCAAGTCCAAACTAAGAACGGTGTCGAACGACAACGGACGGTACAAGGTGAGTTGAACAAGGCAGTCAATCAAATGGCTAAAAATCCAACGCCTGCCATTAAAGTAGTTGGTGCATCACGAACAGACACTGGGGTACATGCTTTTGGACAAGTTGTGCATTTTGATTTACCGTTTGATATTAATGTTATTGGTGTACGTAAAGGACT
>AEMJ01000554.1 GCA_000166735.2 Leuconostoc inhae KCTC 3774
CGATGTTTGATTTGAAGAATTCTGCTCATCAATATAAACACGCAACTCATCAATGTCACGTTTATAAACATTAACACCATCAGCATAGAGTCGCCCGTACTCTCGTATAGAGGTTGTTCGTTTTTTCTGAGCCATCTTTACTTACCAACTTTTACGATGTTTTGGGCAAACTTTTTAAAGTCTTCTATGGATACCTCAGCATTTACTGCATATTTGGCATTCTCGTTATCATTTTGCAATTCACTAAATTCTGATGAGAACAGATCAGTATCATCTTTTTCTTTTACGATATAGACTTGCAACGTGTCATTCAAGACAGCTTTTATTTTGCATAATCTTCATAGAAATACTCTTGGAGAAGTGGGATAATCTTATTTTCAAACATGATTTGAAGTTCTTCAATTGTACTGATATCTAAGAAGAATGCGTGTCCCAATATGTGTTCACGATCGTAGAGAACTCAATTCTTCG
>AEMJ01000553.1 GCA_000166735.2 Leuconostoc inhae KCTC 3774
GTCTTCATCGATGTCTAAGGTCTTCAAGTTAAGAAGATCTGGATCTTCAAATAAGCGTTTCATTTCAGTAACAGATTGGTAAGCTGCTGTACTACTAGCAATTTTATTTTTATAATCATAGGCCAAAATTTTTTGAGCCTGCGCATAGTCATTTGCATCATATGATGCGTTTAGTATTTTTTCATCAGCGCCGAATGTATCTGATGAATGTTGTAAAACAATGTCATTTTCGGAAATAAAATTCACAGTTAATTCGGCATCCAGTAGCGTTTCTGAACCTAATAAACGCGGTACATCCCCGTCACCTAGCCAATTTTCAAGGACATCATTTTTAGTACGTGCTAAACTAATGATTAACCATGCCAAATAAGATTTTGCCGTCAAACGTAAATCCTCATTTAAAAATTGACCAGCAGTATTTTTAGCACGTTGCCACAGATCAGATAATTGTTTGTTTTGCCCATTCTCATCAACTGCAACCGTTCCAATGACATATATCTGCTGTTCAGCACGTGTCAATGCCACATAAAGCAACCGCATTTCTTCCGACCAACTTTGCCGTTTAATGGCTTGTTGCACTGCTAATTTTTGCAAAGTTGGCATAGATACCAACGCGTCAGGTTGTAAATAATCAATACCAATGCCTGCGTCTTTTTGAATTAAGACCTTACCTGTCAAATCTTTTGTATTAAATGCTTTATCAAATTCTGGTAAAATTACGATTGGAAATTCTAGTCCTTTTGAGGCGTGAATCGTCATCAGACGAACTGCTTGTGCATCAGATTCTTGTGGTGCTTCCCCTAATTGACCATCATTTTCTTGCAGCTGTTCGATATAACGCACAAATCTAAACAACCCAGCATTCGTATTGTTTTGATAAGTGCGTGCATACTCATACAAAGCATGCAAGTTAGCCTGCCTTTGTGTCCCGCCAGGCATACCTGCAACATAATCTAGCCAAGCTGTATCATCAAATATGGTCCAAATTAATGTGACCAAATCATTTTGAGTAGCCAATAAATGCCACTTATCAAACAAAGCGATAACTTTTTTACTACGTGGACTATTTTCAGAAAATTTTTGTAATGCTGACCAATAATCATGCTTCTGATCTGCTAATCGTACAGCTGCAAGATCATTTTCTGTAAAATCAAACAACGGTGAACGTAGCACAGCAACCAATGGTATATCTTGATGTGGATTATCAATCACACGTAAAACATCAAGAATTAAATAAACTTCCATGGTTTGAAAATAATTACCCACAGATTCTACTTGAACAGGAATACCAGCATCTCTCAAAGTAGCCACTAAGTCTATATAACCGGATTTTGATCGCGTTAGAATTGCGATATCAGCATAATTAACAGGCCGCATACCTGTTGGCTTGCTTTTACGATCAAATAACGTCGTTTCCCGTAATTTTAAAATTTTATCAGCCAATTGTGCATACTGTGCTTGGCGTTTTTCAAATACCTGTGTCTCTTCTTGATCGTTCACTAAAGGATCCGAAGTCTGCTTTGTTATGATATCAATGTCAAATACCGCTGGTACTGCAGTTGGATATGTCGCTTTTGGAACTAACTTCGCCTCACCAGCATACGCAATATCCCCTAATTTTTCATCCATTAATTGCGTAAATATCAAATTTGTCATTCGTGTCACGTTATTTTGTGATCGAAAATTATCAGCTAACTCAATCCGACTATCATCATTTTCTGTCGTGTTAAATTGCTTATACTTGCTTGTAAATAATGTGGGATCTGCTTGACGAAAACCGTAAACACTCTGCTTGACATCCCCAACCATATACATATTTTTCCCGTTCGATACAAGAGACAATA
>AEMJ01000552.1 GCA_000166735.2 Leuconostoc inhae KCTC 3774
ATTATTATCTCAAGTATCGAACGGAAAAATATGTATATGGTTGGGGATGTCAAACAAAGTATTATGGTTTCCGGCAAGCAGATCCCACATTGTTTACAAATAAGTATAAGCGATTTGCCATGACAGAAAATCATGATAGTCGAATTGAATTGGCTGATAATTTCCGATCACAAAAC
>AEMJ01000551.1 GCA_000166735.2 Leuconostoc inhae KCTC 3774
GGGTTTCTTGTAACTGGTTAATATCTTGATACTCATCAACTAATATTTCAATAAATTGTCCATTAACTGTTTTTCGCGTTGGTTCATCAGCTAATATTTGCAATGCTAATGCACCTAAATCCGGAAAATCAACCAGCTTATTTTCCCGCTTAGATTGTGCAAAGGTCACACGAAAAGTTTGTGTGACGACAATTAGTGTGCGCACTAATTCGTCCGTTGCGCGTTGTATTTTTTGCCAATTTGCTTGATCAAATCTAAAAAATGAGTCTATTAGTTGGTTTAAATCAGATTTAGAGCCGACAATTTTATTTTTAATCGCAGTCACCTGAGCCAAAATAGACAGCATGTCTGGTTCGTCTTTTATCCCCTTACTTGCCCGAGTTTCAATACTTACCTTTGGCATTTGAATTACTTTTTCACGTAAGTTATCCCATGTCGTACCCATCAAATCTGACTGAATGTGCTGCAAGTAGTCAACAATAGTCATGAACCCTGCTTGTGTTTTTTAAACTCGGGTATGCCTTCAACTAAAGATTGCGCTGACGTTGCTGAACTTAAAAGGTGTTTAATCATGTCAGATATTATTGGCAATATGTCATTTTGATATATAGTTGACTGCGTGATATCACTAATTTTTGATATGTCATTATCATTTAAATGTTGCAACCACGCATCACCGTCTGGTCGTGCTTCTGCAAAATCTGCCAATTTTAAAACAATTTGTTTCAATTGCGTATCATCACTTGGGCTACTGAAATTAGTGACCAGCGCTAAAAAATCTGCATGATTTTCGTGAGACTCTTCATAAAATGACGCAAATACTTCGTCTAACACATCTTGGCGTAATAAGTCGCGTTCCGCAGTATCTGAAAGTAATCGAAACTGTGGATCTAAACCAATCACATGATAATAATTTTCAATTAAACGCAAGGCATAGGCATCTATTGTTGAAATATTAGCCGCTGGTAGTAACAACAACTGTTCTTGTAAGAAACGTTTCATCTGGCTATCAGCCGTTTTCATTCGTTTTTCAAGTGCTGCTTCCAAACGTTCTCGCATTTCTTTAGCAGCTGCATTAGTAAATGTCACAATTAAAAAATTTTCAACACTAGTCCCAGACAAAATTTTTTGAATGAGACGCTCAATTAAAACAGTTGTTTTACCAGAACCAGCTGAGGCTGCGACTAAAATATTATGCCCTGTTTCTTCAACTGCACGTTGCTGATTAATTGTAAATGTTGTCGCCATTATCATCTGCCTCCTGTAAAATTTTTAAAATATTGGCCTTGCCTTTAGGTGCTTCTGGTCGATAAGTATCACCTAATGATCGATCAAACCGTAAAATATCACCATATGGTGTGTACTGTAAACTTGCTGCCGTAGGTTTTAAAGGAAAAAGGCCTGCCAATATTCTCTCTCCGGCAAACATAATATTATCAGTATTACGTTTTAATAATAATGCAAAATCCTGCGCAGCTACAAAATCACTATTGGCGTAAAGTTCCCCATCATTTTTCTTCTTGAGTTGGTAAAATTGTGAGATATTACTGTCAGATAAATTATCTAAACTATCAATATAATCTTCTTCTGAAACAAATAGGCCGCGATATTTAAAAATATCTGGTCTCACTTGCCCATCTAAAAGGGCACTAACATCACCTTTAAAATCTGATATCAGTCGCTTTTGTGGGGCTATTTGTGCAAAAAACGCCCCGCCAATGGCTTCAACACCAAGTGCTTCAGCATTCATTTGCGCTGCCTGCCAATAAGTTAATAATTGCATTTGTAGCCCATCAAATGCTTGCCCCCAATCAAATTGTTTTCCACTAGACTTATAATCAATAATTGTACCAAATACTTGTGTGTTATCTTGAATATCAAAACGATCAATTTTACCACGCACTTGCATATTAATTTGTCCCCGAGAAAATTTTAAAGCTGGTAACGCATTTTTATCCGGAAAGCCAAACAATTTTTCGACAGCACTAGGTCGCGCAATATTAACACGAGCAGCACGCTGTAAATTAGTTAACAATGTCTCACTCACTTTTTGCAAATAATCTCTTATGGCACGCATTTTACCATTCTCTTGTAGCAAGTTATACTCTGGTAACATGAGTTGGGAAGCCAATTCTTGCTGTAATAACATCATCAAGGCTGATGTTTTAATATCTCGTAAGCTAATATTTTCTTGAATTAAGCGCTGTAATACAGCTTCAAGCACTGCATGATAAAGTGTCCCTGTTTGGGCCACGTTCAACTCATTAGTCGCACGTTCTTTTAATTTCAAACCATATTGCAGAAAATAGCCTAAGGGATTATTATAATAACTTTCTAACTGAGATATGGAAACGTTTAATTGTTCACCAAATAGCGCCTGTACAAATTCCGGCTTTAAAGTCTGAATCGTATTGCGATAGTTTGGCGCTTGTAAAACACGCATCAAACGCTCTTTTTGTTGCTGACTAATAGCATTTTGAACTGCTTTAAAAGCTGCCGTTGCTTGTTGTGTTGGTATAATTTTAACTAATTCAGACAACGTTGCTCGAGGTGTACCAATATAATGCTTCAACAAATCAACACTGCTAGATGGTACATTACTAATTTTTTAATCGTAATATCAAAAGTATCAATTAATCTTTTGAAAAAAGGCGATATTTCCGATATTTTACCAGTTGCATCTAATATGGGATATGAGAATGTGACCCCACTTGTTGTCGTCGCCAAAGCACCATAAAATAGTAGGTTTTCTTCTGCCATTTGTTGTTGTGCTGTATTTTGTAAATACTTTGTTGTGCCAGCTTCTTGCAAAGCTGGTTGTACAATTAATCTTTCAGCATCATTAATTAACGCAGTTGTTTTTGTTTGTGCTGGTAAATTTGTACGTGTACCACCAATAAAAAAAGTTGTTTATAATGATTGCTTTGAACAATACCTGCTTCAGATATTGTCAACTGGTCCAAATTATTAGGAATTCCAGAAAATTTTGCCCCAGAAAAGCCAGCATTCAATACTTCTTTAAATATTGTCAGGTCAAATGTTTGATCGCCATTGATTGCTACAATATCATCAAGTGTTTGAATAAATAGTTGCCAAACCTGTTCCCCTTGACGTGAACGCGTTAATTCACCTGCCGCAAGTAAGACATCACGTTGTTCTAAAATAGCACTATCAACATGGTATTTTTCTAGCCACAGTACCAAATTTGTGGCTGCTTGTCGCATTGTTTTTGCTTGATCCAATTGTCGCTGTAAATCATCAAATGCTGACAATATAAATCGACGCATTGTTTCAATTCGTCGATTGACTATACTGTCATCTGAAGTAATTGTTGCATCATCCTCGTCTACTGAATCAACAACTGTGAATAGTTCAAATGGTTTATCTAAATTACGCCAAGTTGTTTCATAGGGTCGATTTGCGTAAAGATAATTGTCAAAATAACCCATCACATCGAAAAATTCTGTTTCAGAAACTAATGCATCATCCAAGTATGGACGTAATAAACTTGTTTTCAAAATAGCCATCACATTTTGGTATTGAAACCTATCTTTTTGCGGTAATAACAAATTCAATAGTAACTCAACCAATGGATGATTAGCCATTGGTTGATCATTATCAAGAAAGTAAGGCAAGTCAAATTGTGACATCACTTCTGGTATATGTGCAGTATACGGTGTTAAATCACGCGCCAGAATTAAAATATCACGTAAACGCAGTTCAGGTTCACTAACGAGTAACTGTCGAACGCGTCGCGCAACTTCTTGTATTTCAACAATTGTATTTTCAGCAGCAAATGTCTGTAAGTTAACATGATCTTTGTCACCATTAAAAGCGCGGTATTCACCTAAACTTTCCCAAGCCAATAACACTTGTTTTGTTGTTTGGCTTAGATGACGTAACTGTTTTGGCGCGTTGATCTGCACTTTTTGCTCAAATATTTGAGCAGTATGTATGAGCTGTTGCGCTGTATACATCGGTTTATTAAAGACATCGCCATCTTGTTGTTTTCCTAATCTATCAGCCTGCCCTAAAAGTGCAATTGATACTGGATATTTTGCAATCAATTGCGTGATCACCTGCATCTCAGCACTCGTAAAACCATTAAAACCATCAAAATAAAATGCCACATTTTTTAGTGATGATCCCGCTAACTGCATAGCAAAAAAAGGCAAAACTTCTTGAGCAGTTATGTATTCCTGCCCTATTTTTCTATCTAAGGCATCGGCAACAATTGCTAAATCACGTAACTTGCTGCCAAGTGTTTGGTGTAAAAAAGTGGCATCATTACTCGTATCGTTTAAAATTTGCAATAAATCTTGTGGCGTAATATGACTGGCACGTAACTCTACTAACTGTTTGACTAGTGCTGATATGAAGCCACTTTTAGATTGCATACGTGCAAAAATAGGTAATTGTCCTGCATAGTCCCGCAATATATCTGATACCATAATAAATAAACCAGTATTTTGTATGATATTTGGCTGTATATCAGGCGAATTTTTTAACAACGCCCACGCCAATCGTGATAATGAGTATACTTGTAATCGACTTTGTGCGTATAATTCTTTTTTAGGATTTTGACCATTTATTATTGCAAATTGTTTTAGAACATCAACCTCACTATCAAACTTAACATGATTTGGTACGATATAATAAACCGTTAGCGTTTTATCTTGTTGCATTTTCGTCTGTACATCTTGTAATAAGGCATGACGTAAATCAGTGCGTGCATGATTCATATAAATTGTTAGTGCCATTTGACCCTCTTTTCATACGTACCCGAAAACGAATATGTTATCTCACATATCAGTTATTCTTTCTATATTTTATCACACAAAAAGACACACAAATATTTGCGTGTCTTTCCTTTCAACGACGATCTTTAAGCCGCTGCTGCATCAAATGTTGATATCTTGCATACCACACATCAATATAACCTTGTGAAAAAGGTCCTGTGCCGTCATTAATCCAGTCCACTAAAATTTTGACATGTGCTTTCAAAATTTGATCGATTTCTGGTGGGTAATGCCATTTTTTACTATGAGCAGCATATTCATCTGCATCAAGTAAATGCTTTTCCCCATCTGGAAAAACTTTAACATCTAAATCGTAATCAATATATTTTAGCGCCTCTTTGTCTAGCACATAAGGAGATGCTAAATTACAGTAGTACGACACACCGTTATCACGTATCATTGCAATAATATTAAACCAATACTTCTTATGAAAATAAACAATCGCCGGTTCTCTAGTCACCCAGCGACGGCCATCATCTTCCGTTACTAAAGTATGATCATTTAATCCAATAATAGCATTTTCACTGGTTTTCAAAACCATGGTATCGCGCCAAGTTCGATGCAACGAGCCGTCATGCTTGTAACTTTTGATCGTGATGAAATCACCCTCGCGTGGCCCGCGATTCGACTTATCAAAGCTCATGATCGTACCTACTCTTCTGACACCGAATTTCTATTTAATTGTATCAAATTTCACGATCAAATGATAGACTACAAGTCATTGCGATGATTATTGCTACGCACAAAATGTTGCGTGTTTGTTTTTTGGTTAGATTTTTTAGCAGAGATAAGCTGTTTTTTAATTGCATAATAATTAATTTTAAATTCGGAAATTGATTTTTTAATGTCTTGATTTGTTGCTCCATATAACTATCGGTTCTGCCTGCTTTTTGCAAACGTTGTAACTCTTGTGATATTTTATCCGCTTGTTGCTCTGCCACTGAAAGTTTTGTTTGTATGACTTTTGAATCATAAATCTGCATGATTAAGACTCACTTTCAAGTGCTAACATGATGGTATCAATAACCTCACGACTATAACCTTTGGTATAAAGATGGCTTTTTGTCTTATACTGTCGTTGACTCAATGGCTCATTTCGATAACGATGCCAGAGCTTTTCGGCTTGTCTTTTAACATTATCTAACTCAGTTGTATCATCATTTCCAACATCGAGTTCTGATACCACAGTTTGACCAATATCAAACGAAAATCCTTTATTGGCTAAAGCTTGGATAATTTTTTGTTGCTTGGCACGTGTGGATTCACGTTTGTAAGTATTAGCAAATTTAATCGCCATTTTTTGAGCAATTTCAATTTGCTCTTCATAAGTGTAAGATGCAAGTGCCTTCTCAATATCGTCTTCTAATATCCCAGCCTGCTGCAAATCCATTTTTATAGTATTGGGTCCTTTGGGACTAATTAATTTCTTTGTTGACACATAGTGCATAGCATAATTAGCATCATCAAGATAGCCTAATTCTTTTAATTGCGCAACCACCTGTACCTGTATATCTTCAGAAACTGCTTTTTCAGTTAATTTTTGTTTCACTTGTTTAATTGTCCGTAAAGCATGACCCAAGTAGTTTATTGCTGTATTAAACGCTTTAGCAACTTCATCGTCATGCTTGATTTGTTCAATCAACGTATCATCAAGCTCACGACCCTTTGCTAAGCCATATTTAATTAATACACTTTCAGACACACCAAATGCAAATTGTTTGTCTAAATCAATGCTGTAACGTCCGAGCTTTTTTTGTGTCGCAATTTTCGTAATTGTTTTCATATGTCTATTGTACGCAAAAAAAGACCAAAGTGCTTATTTTGTTAGTAACACACGTACTAAATTGACGCACACATCGTAAAAATTTTGGATTAAAAACGCTAATTTGACATTTACTAATTTGATTATTCAAAGTTGAGAAAAATATGCTATAAGTTTTTTACTAATCATAGTTAGTTCTAGTGCAGTAACACTTCCAGCGTCATGGTGATCTTATTAGATTCATATTTTTAAAACAGTTGCTATCATCTTTAATCTTGTCAATCCATCAAAATAAAAGCACAAAAAAAGTGGATTTCGCCACTGTTAAATTAATGCTCTGCAAATAGTCAAGTGTTTGTTGACAAAGCAGTATAGATAGATTTTTTGACTACTATAAAACATTTTCTAATCCAATTTTTAAATCATTTATTTTTTCAACACCAGCTAATGAACGCAAAACGCCTGGTACAAAAGCCAATCGGCTCGTTGTGCTTTGTGTTAATGTTAATTGTTCATCAATACCACCAAAATAAACACTTTGTTGTGCGATATACCCTGGTAAGCGTAGCGCATGAACAGGAATATCTGACACGCGCTGCCCACGTGCTTCACCATCACTTGTTTTTTGTGCTGCATTAATCCGTTCGTTTGCAATCAATTTAGCAGTTTGTACAGCAGTTCCTGATGGGGCATCAATTTTTTTAGGATTATGCGTCTCAACAATTTCTACATCAGGAAAATATTTTGCAGCTTGTTGTGCAAATTGCATTAACAATACAGCGGAAAGGCTGAAGTTGGGCACAATTAAAATACCATGTTCTGATTGCTCACGTAATTGTGTCACTTGCTCTTCAGTCAAACCAGTGGCGCCAATAACAATTGCCATATTATGCTTTATAGCCCACTGCGCATTTTCAAATACAGTCGCTGGTGTACTAACATCTAAAAAAATATCTGCTGGTTCAATTATTTGATCACGTGATGTCCAAACAGGATACTGACTTTCATGGTGATGGCCGCTTAAAATACCGACAATTTCATAATCAGTTGCTGCCAAGCCTTCTTGAATGGCCAAACCCAATTTACCAAAGCCACCAGCCAAAATTATTTTTGTCATGAATTAGTCTCCAAAAGTCCATCAAGCGTTTTCTTTTCTTGTTCTGTCAATGGCAAAATTGGTAATCTTGCAATATTTTTTACCAAACCTTTTTTCACTTAATTTTGCTTTGACCGGTGATGGTGATGGGAACGCAAACAAAGCGTTCATGCGTGGTGTTAGGTAACGCTGTATGCGGCCGGCTTCACGCCAATTATTAGTATTCATTGCAGCAAATAAATCAGTCATTTCCTTACCATATAGGTGTGATGCAACTGAAATAGTTCCGGCACCACCTTGGGCATAAGCAGCTAGTGTTTGTGCATCCTCACCTGTATAAACAGCAAAGTTTTCTGCTTGTGTGTGTTCAATTTCAGCACCTATAAATTCCGCTGAAGTTGTTTCTTTAATTGCATTAATATTCTTGTGTTGTGCTAACTTTACAACACTGTCAACAGTAAGTCCTACTGCAGAACGACCCGGAATATTATATAGCATCACTGGTTTATTAGATGCATCTGCTATTGCTGTAAAATGTGCTATCATACCACTCTGACTTGGTTTATTATAATACGGTGTCACAGCTAGAATACCATCAATATGAGTAATAGCACTCAATTCACGCGCATTTTTGACAGACTCTGCTGTATTGTTTGTTCCAGCATTAGCTATCAATAGCACCTTATCGCCAACATAATCCGCAATGTATTGCGTCAATGCTAACTTTTCTGTGTGTGTCAATGTCGGTGATTCACCAGTTGTTCCAGCAATAACCAGACCTTGCGTGCCATGAGATAATAAATAATCAATCACCTTTTTTAAAGCTGAATAGTCAATTTCATTTGCTTCATCAAAAGGCGTAATAATAGCCGTAATTAAATTAATGTTCTCATACATCGCTTTTTCCTCTTAATTATATTTATTTGCTTAATTGCACTAATAGCTGGTCTACTGGTTCATTCGCCATTCAATAAAATCTCTTAACGCTGTAAAACCAGGTAATAAGGCAGCTTCATCTATATTTAGCTTAGGACTGTGTAACGCATGATTATCATTGACACCTAACCATAACATGACTCCTGGAATTTGTTGTAACAAGTAACCAAAATCTTCCCCAGTCATCGCTGGCTGTGCCAATTCAAAAGCAATATCGTCACGTAGTTGCATGAAATCAATTAATTGATTTGCTAACTCTGGATTATTTTCAACTGGTAAGTAACTACCGCTTTCTAGCACAACATCAATTGTTATATCATTAGATAACGCAACACCTGCTGCAATTTGACGAATACGGGTTAGCATAATATCCAAGTCAGTGCGCGTCATACTACGGACGGTGCCTTCTAAGTGGATATTATCTGGAATCACGTTGTTAGCTTTTCCACCATTAATAACCCCAATGCTAACCACACCACCTTTAATCGGATCAACTGAACGAGAAACAACAGTCTGTAGCTGCATAATTAATTCCGCAGCCGCAACAATAGGATCCTTAACCAAATGTGGATAAGCCGCGTGCCCACCTTGACCATGAATGTCAATTACCAATTCAGCAGTGCCAGCAAATAAAGTGCCAACTAGTGTGCTCAATGTTCCTGCTGGTAGATCTGGTTGATCATGAATGCCATAAAACTCATCTGGACGCCATTCGTCTTCAAAAAGTCCTAAATCATAAGCCAGTTTGCCACCACTCTTTGCCTCTTCAGCCGGTTGAAAGAAAACAATAAAATTATCCTTGGGCTGGTGTTGACTAAAGTATTGCACCATTCCCAAAGCCAAACTCATATGCACATCGTGGCCACAAGCATGCATGACTCCGGCATGAATTGACTGAAATGGCAGATCTGTTTGTTCTGCGATTGGTAAGGCATCAATATCTGAACGATAACCAATTGTTCGTTTTGGGTCACTACCTTCAAAACGTACCAAAATGGCGGTTGGTAATTCTGCTACTGTACGAATAGTCATCGTATCATTTTGCCAATTTGTTATTTTGTCCATTAAATAAGCATGCGTTTGGAATTCAACCAACGCCAGCTCAGGAATTAAATGCAAATCCCGACGATATTGTTGTAAATTTTCAAAAGTTATTTCAGTCATTATAATCCTCGTAAAGCGTCAATCAAGGCAGTCTTTTGCTGTGTTTTTGAATCAATTTTTTAATCACTTTGGCTGGCACACCAGCCACAACAGTATTGGCCGGCACATCTTTTGTTACAATGGCACCTGCTGCAACGACCGCGCCATCCCCCACTTGAACGCCCTCTATGACCACAGCATTAGCGCCAACCAAGACATTATTACCGATACGAACGGGTTGCGCAGAGGCTGGTTCGATAACCCCTGCCAAAACAGCGCCCGCACCAATATGTGAATTCGTGCCAACAATTGCACGACCACCAAGTATTGCACCCATATCAATCATCGTGCTAGCGCCAATTTCAGCACCAATATTAATGACTGCTCCAAGCATAATAACAGCATTATCTCCAATTTCAACTTGTTCACGAATAATAGCACCGGGTTCAATACGCGCATTAATGTGCAACTTATCTAGCAGAGGTACAGCCGAGTTGCGTGACTCATTTTCAATATAAACACTCTCACTAGGTAGACTAGCAATTAGGGGTTGTACGTCAGACCAATCACCAATCAATTGACCAAATGAAACGCCACCAAATTGTTGCACATTGGCTGGGATTTCACCATCTAAAACACCCTTATAAGTAACTTTTACCGGTGTCACCTTTTTAGCATTGGCAATAAAATCAATTAATCGTTGCGCGTCATTTTGAATTTCTGTCATGAGTCCTTAGTTTCCCTTTGTTTGTTTTAGTTTTACTGCCCTATAAACAGCGTATTACTTACCGTTTTTTAACATATAATCATGATCCAAAGCTATTAAATGTGCATATGATTCACGTGCAATAACTACTTGATGTTTGCCATTTTCAACAAATACAACAGCTGGTCTTGGATTACGGTTATAGTTTGACGCCATAGCATATCCATAAGCACCAGTTGCCAAAACAGATAAAATATCGCCAGGTTTGGTTTTCGGTAACGCTTGTTGCCATACTAGCACATCCCCTGATTCACAATACTTACCTGCCACACGCACAACCTCTTGGGTTGATGCGTTAGGGTTATTGGCTAAGATTGCGTCGTAATTTGCCTGATAAAGCGCTGGCCGAATATTATCCCCCATACCCCCGTCAACTGCTAAGTAGTGACGTAAGTCAGGAATATCCTTCCGTGAACCAATCGTATAAAGCGTTTGGCCTGCTGGCCCGACAATTGAGCGACCTGGTTCAATCCAAATTTCTGGCATTTTCCAATCATACTCGGCTGCTTTACTCTTCAATGTACGGATAATAGCGTCTGCATACTCGCTTTCAGGTAACGGTTCATCTTCTGACGTGTAACGAATACCAAAACCACCACCAACATTGATAACTTCTGGTTGAAATCCCCAACTTTTTGCCGTCTCTGCTAATAGTGCAGCATTTTTTTCAAAACCAGTCACATCAAAAATTTGTGATCCAATATGTGCATGAAGGCCACGTAAATTAAAATTTTCATTCTGTCTAGCAATGTCATAAGCTGTCTTAGCTTGTCCTGTTAACAAATCAAATCCAAATTTAGAATCTTGTTGACCCGTACTAATGAATTCATGTGTATGCGCCGATATGCCTGGTGAAATTCGCAATAATATATCTTGTTTCACACCATTTTGAGTAGTAATTTCTGACAATAGTTGTAATTCCAAGAAATTATCGACAATAATTGTTCCGACACCCTCGGTAACTGCCATGGTGAGTTCATCCCAACTTTTATTGTTGCCATTAAAACTTAGATGTTTAGGATCAAATCCAGCTGCTAATGCCGTGTAAAGTTCACCACCAGAAACAATATCAGCATGGATTCCTTCTTGCTGGGCCACTTGATAAATGGCTTTGGAAGCAAATGCCTTAGACGCGTAACTCACGACATAAGGAACATCTTCTTTTTCAAAAATAGCTTTAAAATCACGCATAGTTTGACGAATTTTAGTAACATCGTATACATATAATGGTGTCCCATAAGTTTTTGCTAAATCAATTGCGTCAACCTCACCAATTGTCAAATGTTGTGCCGTGTTTATTGGGTAGCTCATATACTCTCCTAAGTTCTATTTGTGCAAACAATTGTACACAAACTAACAATTCCCCTTTATTTCACATAAAAAGCCCTTTGTTCGAGACTAGGTCACGGACAAAAGGCTTTTGTGTTTAGCAATTTTGACTGTTTCCATAGCTCACCGTTATTTCTAACGACAGTCTAATAGTTATTAGCTATTAGCCCAACAAATATCTCTTTTGAAGACGATTCATTTCGGCGATATCCCCTTTTACTTGATTAACCTGTGATAACAGGTTAACCAAGCGACTCATGTCAATCGCGACCTCTATGTGAAATTAATTTTTTATATTGTAGTAATCATAACTTATTGCGTAAAAAATGTCAAACCTTTAATCTAGTATTCTGTATCAATAAAAGTTAGACCAAGTTCTTTACCGTACTGTCGAATGGTTGATTCTGCCAAATTCATTTCAAAGGACAAATCAATGTAACTCGTCATGCCAGCATTAAACAATGCAGCTACTTGAATTTTACGTTCATCTTTACCAATAGCAGACTCGGTTGCAAGCGCCCGAAGGCCATGTCCCACAACCTCATTTTCAGGCGCACTGTCTGGCTTTTATCTCGTTTTCACGATCACGGTAGGCCTGTGCAGCAGATTTAACGTCAAGCATCGTCACTTCAACCTCATCATTTAACTCAGCTTGTTTTTTAAATTGATAGTTCATGTCAATACCTCAAAAAAGTGTTCGATTAATGACATCATTGCCATTAACAGATAGTATCTTACCGTTTTCATATACTGTCTGTAATAAGTCTTGACCAGGATCATTTTGAGAAACGGTCACAATGTCCTTATCACGTAAAACAACCTTAAGCAGTCCAGCTTTTGATGTTTTTGCAGCATCAGTTTTAGGCTTTTTTGGATGTTAATTTTCTCACCGGCGGCATTCTCAGCATAAGCTGCTTTAATCGCAAATCTTTCAGTGTCTCGGGTAAACCCTTCTTGTAGCAAACCACCACCTGAACCAACAACTAAATTATCTACTGACCAGCCGGCTTGCATAATTGCTTCATAAAGTGACACAATTGTGTCTGCTTTCATGCCATCTCCCTGAATCACGCCAACATTATGCTGCAATACCTTATAGCCTTTATCATTAATTGTGGTGCCAAAAATATCCCCTAATAACGATAATACCTGTAAATCAATCGTTTCTGGCTCACCAGAGTCAGGGCGTAAAACAATTCGTCCGGCGCGTTTAATGATGCGGTCTTTAATTTCTGAGGAGCCAATAACTTTTTTAATAAAATTCAATGCATCATATGAATCAATCACAATCGACAAAATAGCACTATCAGGTGCACGATCCAATTGCGCATTAACGTAGTCAAACTCTCCTTGACCTGCACCATAAGCAGTTGCGACTGAATGTTCAGTCGCCCACACTGACAAAGCACGTCCAGAAACACCATAAACATCTTTAAAATATTGTGAAGCAGCCATGTTATCGGATCCTTGGAAATGTAATAAGTGCGCAGAACCACCACGTTTACCTGATTCAAGCGAGGTCGCCCCACGTAAGCCAAAATCATTAACAGCTAGTGTTATGCCAGCTACTGTGCCTGACTTTTCAAACAAAGGTCGCAAGCGTTTTTTATATACAAAGAGTTAGTGGCAATTGTCGTTGGATACCAAACATGCATGAGCACGACTTCTAACGCATTTAAACTCGTTGCAAACCAGTCAGCTGTTGATTCAATTGTGAATAGCGCATTACCGGTTGGCACCTCAAGCCCTTCAGGCAATGCTTTAATTTTAACCGGAAAATAACCTAAATCGCGCACTTTTTCCCAGACTACACGATTAAAATAAGCTGATGTATTAAACGTCAGCTTAGATACTTGCTCGGCTTCATCAATCATAGCGTCTGTGATTGGCTGATGAAAATAATCATGTAAAATCATAGACATACCAAACCAACTGACTGTATCAAAACGCCCACCAGTACGTGCTTCACCGTAAGAGTAGAGTTTTGTAATATTTGTTGGATACTGTAAATGGTGTGTTAACTTGTAGGCATCTGTTGCCAGAATCAAATTTTCCGTCATTAACTTATCTCCGGTAAGTCCGTTGTAATTATTGTTTGCGTTACATCTGTGAAGTGATCTTCATTTATACGTAACAACCGCCAATCATATTCCTTATCATCATCAAATTCATCAATATAGGGCTCAAACTCACCTTCTGTTTGTAAGATTAAATAACCGGCAAACGCAGTGACAAAATCCATACTAGACGTGACCACTCGTGTTAATTGACCTTGATTAAAGAAACCAATAGCCAGCTTATCACCTTGCCATTTTCCTTCAAATGCCCACTTGAGCGTGATCCAGTCAGAAGTTGTGATACCAAGATTCATTAAATAATCCACTGACAAACGAATGTGTATTGGATGCTTTTCTGATTGTGTTTCAATGCCTTGTGCATCAAGTTGGCTAGAGAAGATACCAACTAGCGCTTCTAATTCACCAACTGTTGGCATATTTTCTTCATTCTCAAACGATTTAATTAAGGCCAAATCAATGTCCAAAGCATCGCTAATTTCTTCGGCAGATATGCCAGTTAATTGTTGTAGTTTTTTAAATTATTCATAATTTCATTATACTAAAAAAGCCACCTCAAAGGCAGCCTTATTTTTTGATTTTGTTATTTTTTTAGCACGTTGGCTAATAACTACCGAACGAATGATTCCAATAATTGTTGGCAACAGTGTGATTAATGCAATTCCTAAAATAATCACTGAAAAATGTGCGCTGACAAAAGGGATATTACCAAATAAATAACCTGCCCCTGTTGCAATCAGGCTCCATGAAAAAGCGGCGATAACATTATTTCTTAAAAAATGACTATATGGAAACTGACTAATACCAGCCACAAAAGGAATAAATGTCCGTACGATGGGCATATACCGCCCAATGATAATCGCTGCTGCCCCACGTTTTTCAAAGAAAGCCTCTGCTTCATGAATATGATTTTCCTTGATAAAACGACCAACTATTGGATGTCTAATAAGCTTGTAGCCACCTGTACGGCCAATCCAAAAATTCAAGGAATCACCTGTTACTGCAGCAATGAAGAACAGGAGCATAAATACCCAATGATTTAACCCAGCATGTAGACCAGCTGGTGTTGCCGCAACTGCGCCAGCAGCAAAAAGTAATGAGTCACCAGGTAAAAATGGCATGATGACAATCCCTGTCTCTATAAAAATAATGGCAAATAAAATGAGGTAAGTCCATGGTCCAAATTGCGTCACCAGACTAGCGATGTGCGCATCAATATGGAGGATGAAATCTATTAAAAACATATGATTGATGTATTTCGTCAAACCAAACAAGGTTTGCGAGACACGTTCCCCTAACTTAATTTTTTGAATAAGATTAGTGTACCACAATTTTTATGTCAAACATAATATACAAACGACACAATGACTTTTAAATACATGATAAAATAAGTTCTAGACAAAATTTGTCTGTTTAGCGATATTACAACACTTACAAAATAATCTGTTGTACAGTTATATTATGTTGAAAATTAAAGGAGAACACATTATGAACGAAACAAAGTTGATTGCCGACCTCGAAGAAATCAATCGTCATGTTGACAATGACAAAAAGCTACCTGGAGCTAAAACATTTATTTGGCAGCGGGCTGGTTCTCAGATACACAAGAAGTATTACTGAAAGATGCTTTTATTCAGCTCAGTGCTAATCCAACAATTGCACACATTCACGTGCCCCTGTTGCATCAATATGGCGGTATGGCATTAGGTGATGCTAATAGCGAACCAGATTTTGAATGGGGGGCTATGACCTATAAAGCAGACATCAAAGCAATTGACAATTCCGATCTCACTGTTGCGATTTTTGAGGCAGAAGATGCCGACACAGGTACAGCAATGGAATTAGGTTACTCGGTAGCTTCAAACACGCCGGTTGTGTCAGTATTTTCTGGAAATATAGATCAACATCCAATTAACCTCATGCTATCCTTTGGTACAGATGCTCACGTCACATCGACTGCTGAATTAGCAAATTATGACTTCTTTGATATTACACCCAATAAATATATGGGAAAGCTCATTTAATTTAACAATTCCTGATAAAAAGAAAGGTGCCAAGCCGCTCTCTCAAAGTACTGTCAAGTTGCAGAAACCATCCAGAGTGCCTTAATTTTGGCAAACGTAAACTCATGCAAAACACTTCATCTAAACAAATTTCTCACTGGCAACTGATCAACCCACTTTGGTACGCTGAACAATTCAAGGGTTGGACACGATTATCTTACACACTACTAAGTATTGGACTACTAATCATTGCCTATACCAGTTTTGGTATGGGTGCCCCAATTAGTGGTATGACTTTTGCCACATTTTTTGCAGCAGCATTTGGTTGGACAACTGTCCTCGGTCTAAAAGAGGCAAAGCCTATGAATGGCCTTTTTGGTCTTTTATCGGCCGCTATTTATATTTATGTTGCTTGGTTACACAGTAATCCTGCTGACGCGGTATTACAATTAACCTATGTTATTTTATTAGACATACCTGTCTTGGTCATGCCGTCTTGGGTTAAAGATACTGACAAACATGTCCGCTTTATTCACGAAACAGATATTCGTGGCGAAAAACATGGTAAATCATTTTGGTACACTGTTATTGGTATCGTGGCTGTGGTCGCTTTCGTGGCCGCTTACTTATTTGAAACGCAAGTACTCCATACACCACGCCCAATATCAGATTCATTAGTATTAGGTACTGGTTTAGTCGGTGCTGTCTTAACAACTTTTCGTTTTTCTGAAAGCTGGTTTGCTTGGCTACTGCAAGGTATTATGCAAATCGCCTTGTGGGGATTTACTGTTGCAGCCGGAGGCGCACTCGGCGCCTCTGCCTTGGTTATTTTAGTTACCTACCTCATGTACTTTGCAAATGATGTCCTAGCTATTGTCCAATCATCATGGTTTCATCATAAAGAAATCACGGTACAACTAGCACAACGACATGTCAAGTAAAATACCTTGACATTGTTTTTAACAAACCTATTGACAAAAGTGTTAAATTTCGGTAAACTTGACTAGTTGATAAATTGAAACGAAAGGAGGTGCCATTTATGGCTACCCCATCAAACAAGAACTCAAAGTCTCACAAGCGTAACCGCCGCGGACACATTGGTTTGAATGTTCCTAACATTATGTTGGATCAAACAACTGGTGAGTACCGTGTAGCTCACCGTGTCTCACCTTCTGGTGTTTATAACGGCAAGCAAGTTATAGAAAAGAAGTAATCACACATGAAAACCTGTACCATTGTGGCACAGGTTTTTTGTTTGCAATTTTGTGGTAAAATGGTTACATGACAATTACAATTAGAGAAGCAGCGGTCGATTCTGTCGAAACTGCCAAACAAATGCGTCAAAAAGGCGCTAATCGTATTGAACTAAATAGTCGGTTAGACTTAGGCGGACTCACACCAGACACGCGCACAATCATTGATACCCTGATTGCCATTGATGATGTGCCAGTCGTTATCATGGTGCGTCCTCGTGATGGTGATTTCGCCTATTCTGACATTGAATTGCAACAAATGCGAGATAGCTTACAACAAATTGCTGATCTTGGTGGTCAATTTGTAACATTTGGTGTTGTTCGTGACGGTCTTTTAGACAAAGAAGCCATGTCCGAATTAATTATACATGCCACTGAATTAAATTTACAAGTTATTATGCACATGGCATTTGATGCTATTAATCATGATCAACAGCAACAGGCTATGTATTGGTTATCAGACCACAGCGTACATCGCATTTTAACACATGGTGGTGACCTTACCACACCAATTATGGCTTTATTGCCACATTTACAAGTGCTTGTAAACGCAGCCCCAGCAAACTTAACAATATTGCCTGGTGGTGGTATTACAGTTGCTAATTCACAAGCTATTGCTGATACACTCGGTGTAACCGAAGTGCACGGATCTAACATTGTTTAATTTTGAAACGGTCTCTTTAACAATATAGTTAAAGGCTTTTTTAATAAGCAGATTGAATTATAGGTTATTGATTCCGCGTTACGATACAATAGAATAATAAGCGAGGTACTATATATGCCATTAGATGGCCTTTTCACACATGCACTGGTGCATGAACTTAATGAACTAATCGTTGGTGGTCGTATCACAAAAGTGCATCAGCCTTATCCAAACGAAATTGTCCTGGTTGTACGCAATAACAGTGTTAACTACCCTGTTCTTTTAAGTGCACATCCGACTTATGCACGAACACAAATTACACACATTCCATATGAAAATCCACAAACTGCACCTAATTTTGTCATGTTCTTACGACGTTATTTAGAGGGTGCAAAACTACAAAAAATTGAACAAGTAGAAAACGATCGCATCATCAACTTCTACGTCAATGCACGTAATGAATTAGGAGATATCCAACAAATTCGTTTAACTCTTGAAATGATGGGACGTCATTCGAATTTGTTTTTAATTCGTGAGACTGATTCTCGTATTTTAGAACTTATCAAACACGTACCAGCAGATCAAAACCGTGTGCGCTCATTAATGCCTGGTGCTACGTACGTGTTACCGCCAGCTCAAAATCTCAAGAATCCGTTTATCACCGGGGCCTTAGAAACATTGGCACCGATGATTTTGGATACACCTTTTGATGACTGGGCCAAGTTTATTCAATCTACATACCAAGGATTTGGGCGCGATTCCGCTCAGGTTTTGGCCCAAACCATTAATCAAGATGGCGATCATTTAGCACACGCTAAAAATTGGTTGGCACGTTTTAATGATTTAAAGCCGACACTTTTCACTGCTGAGAATGGTACATTAAGTTATGCTGCTTTTGACTGGTTGCAAGATTATGCTACTAGTGAACATTTCCCTACACTTGGCGATATGCTAGATGCTTACTATATTGGTAAAGCAGAACGTGAACGTGTAAATCAACAAGCCGGTTCACTAGTCCGCGTTGTTAAAAATGAACTCAAAAAAATAATTCAAAACGAAAAAAGTTGCTAGGAACACTTGATGATGCAACAAACGCTGATGACCTTAAAGTCATGGGAGATTTGTTGATTACATACCCTCATCTCGTCCAAAAAGGCATGACGTCAATTGAGATTGAAAATTACTATGATAACAATCGTTTACTTAAAATCACATTAGATCCTAAATTAAATGGCTTGAAGAATGCTGAAAAATATTTCACCAAATATCGTAAATTACGAACAGCTGTGGCCTATGTGAACGAACAAGTGACCTTGACAGATGCCGAAATTGATTATTTTAATAACATTGTTGCACAACTTGATGTTGCTTCGCCAAAAGACGTTGAAGATATTCGTTTGGAATTAACCAACGGTGGTTATATTCGTGCTAATAAAAAGAACAAACAAAAACCAAAAGTTTCAAAACCAGATAAATTTGAAAGTTCAGACGGTACATTAATTGAAGTCGGTAAAAATAATTTACAAAACGAACGTCTATCACTAAAACAAGCTGATCGTCGTGATATTTGGCTCCATGTTCAGAAAATACCTGGTTCTCATGTTATTATTCACTCAGCAAATCCTTCAGATGAGACACTAGTTGAAGCCGCAAAGCTAGCTGGTTACTTTAGTAAAGCACGTGACTCTGCCAATATTCCAGTTGATTATTTACCAGCCGGTAAATTGCGTAAGCCTAATGGTTCAAAACCTGGTTTTGTCATTTTTGAAGGACAACAAACCATGTATGTGACACCAGACGCAAGTTTAGTCTCTCGTTTAAAGATTAAATAATGTCACCCTGATTTTTTCGACGCTTATTTTATTCTTATTTAGAAAAATAAGGGCCTCACACAATTATATGCTAACTGTGTGAGGCCCTTTGTCACTTATTTCAAATATTGACGTACAACTGATTCATAAATATCTATAAATGAGTGATACATACCGGCATCAACGAATTCATCAACTTGGTGTGCTGTAATGTTTCCTGGTCCAAAAATAACAACTTCCATATTTGGATTAGCCTTAATAAACTGTGAAGCATCAGTACCACCAGAAACACCAATAAAGGGTAATGATTGGTGTATTAGCTTTTCGCCAATTTCCTTTGTGATTTGACTTAATCTACCATTCGGATTAGAGTAAACAGGCTGATTTTCAAAATTAATCGTCAAACTCAGCTCAGCTTTTCCACTAGCATTTATCTCGTTAATGATTTTTTCAACTTCTGATACTATTTTTTCATGGGGTACCTCTGGAATTGTCCTCACAAAGACACCCATTGTTGCACTACCAGGTACGGTATTGGGTTGTTCTCCACCAGCTATTTGTGTCACAACCGGTGTCGTTTTGCCCAGTAATTTGTTTTGAATTTTAGAGATATCGTTAAATAGTTCTTGTTGCTTATTATAAAATGTTAACAAAGCGTCAATGGCATTGACGCCAAGTTCAGGCATTGAACTATGTGCCGTAATACCTTGACTCGTAATACGATAAGAAATTGCACCTTTGTGTGCAATTTCTAAAAAATGTTGCTCAGCTGTTTTGTTCTTCTCACTGATATCATGTATGTTTTCTGCCATGACAATGCCAGGCAACGATTGTGCTGCCGGTAGTGATTTAATATAGTCCAGCTGTATGCCACTGGGTTCACCAATTAATAATGCATCAATCTGATTGGCCAATCCAGCTTCAACCATTTGCTTGGCACCTAGTTCACCAGTTTCTTCACCAACAGTTGCATATAATTTAAACGTACCATTTAATAAATGCTCGTTTCTCTTTAACCGAATCATCGCTAACACACCAGCTGCTAAGCCTGATTTCATGTCAGTGATTCCTCTGCCAAATATTTTATCGTCAATTTTAATGCCACTTAATGGGTCTGTTTGCCAACGCGTCTTATCCCCCAAAGCAACTGTATCTTCATGCCCATCAAAAGCCAAAATTGGACCATGTCCATTCCCAATTTCAGCAATAAGACCTGCTCGTCCATCGTCAAATCCAATTATTTCATTGGTAATATCATGCTCATCAAATAACTTTTTTAAATATCTAGCAATCGCCACTTCATTTTTTCCAGCAGTATTAATTCGAACGAGATCCTGCAAAACTAATTCATCATTATCCATAACATGATACCTCCAATTTATTCTAGTACAATAATAACATAACTCATAAGTCATTACTGGTGTATTATTGAAAAATGTGTATGGTAATCATGTCTTGTTTGATTAAAATTGCCATTTATTTCAGTTTCTTATTGACAAACTAGCTTCGTTTCTGTTACATTTATTTAAGTTGTTTCGTACAGATAGCACAGATTAAATTCGTGCCGACAAAAGAGGCGTGACATTATCATTTTTTGATAATGTCACACCTCTTTTTATTTATTTAAGGAGAAAATCACAATGAACACAAAAAATTGGCGTGTTATTCCAGCGGTTATCGCTGCAGGTATTCTAAGTTTTAGCGGTGTTTTAATTGAAACCTCAATGAACGTTACCTTTCCTAAGCTGATGTCTGAGTTCAGTACGAATGCCAACGGCGTACAATGGGTAACCACCGGTTATTTGCTGGCAATTGCCATCATTGTACCAATTTCAGCATTTTTAATTCGCAATTTTTCAACTAAAAAATTATTTGTTTTATCAAATTTTTTGTTTCTCTTTGGTACAGTTCTGGACAGCTTTTCTCCTTCACTCGCACTACTGTTAGTTGGCCGTATATTGCAAGGAATTGGAACAGGTATTGCTTTACCTTTAATGTTTCATATTATTTTAACCAAATCGCCAATTAAAAGTCGCGGCATGATGATGGGAATTGGCAGTATGATCACATCCCTTGCACCAGCAATTGGCCCAACATATGGCGGTGTTTTACTGAATACATTGGGTTGGCGATCAATATTCTGGTTTTTAATTATTTTAATTCTCATTTCTTTAGTCATTGGACTAAACAGTATACCATCCGAAAAAGAACAACGGACAGAAAAATTCCCTTTCAAAACATTTATCTTTTTGGGACTTGGTTTAAGTTTTGTGCTATTATCAATTGAAAAAATGTCACTTTTAATGGCAATCGTTGGTATTTTTTCACTCGTTATTTTTTATATCATTAATCAAAAGCAAAAGTTATTACAGCTCACACTATTTCAAAACAGTCGCTTCAATTTTTATATGTATGGCTTTTTAGCTTATCAGGCTATTTTGTTAGGCTTATCGTTCATTTTACCAAATTATTTACAATTGAATTTACACGTGAGTGCAGCTGCTGCGGGCGCATTTATGTTTCCAGGAGCGCTTATTAGTGCAGTTTTAGCCCCTATATCTGGTTCAATGTTGGATAGAATTGGTCAGTATCGTCCCATTCTATTGGGTCTCATTGTATCGACAGTTGCGCTATGCCTCATGTTCTTTTATTTCCCCACCCTTAATTTTTGGACGTTAATGTTGAGCCATATGCTATTGATGGTTGGTATTGGTTTATCATATGCTAACTTGATGACTGTAACGTTGGCAACATTACCTGCAAATGAAACAGCTGATGGTAATAGTATTTTAAACACGACACAACAATTTGTTGGCGCAACGGCAACAGCTATAGTGGCCCAAGTCATTACAACTGCCATGCATAAAAATCCAGTAAATGGTATGATAATCGGTTCCAAACAAGGTATTGGTGGTTTAACTATTTTAATTATGATATCACTTATCTTGTTCATTACTGTTAATAAACGTCGCAAATAAATCGCTATCATCATTCCTATGCTCAAACAATGCATCATCAAAAATCAATGATCGATAAAAAAGATGACCAAAAGGTCATCTTTTTTATCATATTTCTGGTATAAACAAATTGCCTAATGTTGCTGCCATTACCGCTTTAATCGTATGCAATCTATTTTCTGCTTGTTCAAATTGATGTGCATAGGCTGCATGAAATACTTCGTCTGTAATTTCCATCTCTGAAATGCCAAATTTATCATAGATTTCCTGTGACATTGTGGTATTTAAATCATGAAACGCTGGTAAATCATGTAGCACAATAACGTCATCATTATGAGTCATTGCTACTAACTGCGTGTTAATTTGATAAGGTGTCAATAGTTTAATACGCGCTTCAAATGTTTCCTCTTCACCCATAGAAGCCCAGACATCTGTATAAAGTACATCAACCCCAGCAACACCTTTGGCAACATCATCAGTCACCAAAAGATTTGCGCCAGACACGGCTGCTTTTTGCGCCGCCAATGACTGAATCTCTGCTGTTGGCTGTAAACTTTTAGGCGCAACAATATGTATATTAACACCCAAAATGGCACCAGTAACCAGTAAAGAGTTAGCCACGTTATTTCGACCATCTCCCATATAGGCTAATGTCACGCCTTCTAATCGTTTAAACTGTTCTTTAATGGTTAGAAAATCGGCCAACATTTGTGTTGGATGCCATTCATCTGTTAGGCCATTCCAAACCGGCACACCAGAATATTTTGCCAATCCTTCAACCACATTTTGTGAAAAGCCACGATATTCAATGCCATCATACATACGTCCAAATACTTTTGCTGTGTCTTCTAATGACTCTTTTTTACCAAATTGAATATCATTTTTACCTAAAAATTCAGCATGAGCACCCAAATCATGAGCAGCTACGGTAAAACTTGAACGGGTTCGTGTTGATGATTTTTCAAAAAGTAACGCAATATTTTTACCTTGAAGATAATGATGTTGTATATTATGTTGCTTTAAATATTTAAAATGCGCCGCTAAATCAATTAGTGTTTCTAATTCTTTTTTGTAAAATCACTTTCCTTCAAAAATGATTTTCCTTGAAAATGTGAACTCATTAACGTGCCTCCAATTTTTTTCATGTCGTGCAATTTCTTTTTTGACATTTTCAACTGCAGTACCGCCAATAGACGTGCGCCGATTAACTGCCGTTTCTGATTGTAAAACAGCATAAATATCAGCTTCAATTTGCGGTGCCGCTGCTTGTAAAGTGGCAAGTGGTGTCTTTTGTAAAGGTGTGTGTGTTTGCAAACCTTGTAATACAAGTTGGCCGACAATAGCATGTGCTTCACGAAAAGGCACACCCTTAGTGGCTAAATAATCTGCTAACTCTGTGGCATTGGAAAAATCATCTTGTGTACTGGCTAACATACGTTCTTTATGAACTTTTAAACCACCTAACATGCCAGTAAATATTTTGATGGAAGCAATCACTGTATCCATCACGTCGAATACCTGTTCCTTATCTTCTTGCATATCTTTATTATATGCAAGCGGCAATGACTTCATTGTCGTCAATAAAGCCATTAAAGCGCCATAAGTTCGTCCCGTTTTACCACGAACAAGTTCCGCAAAATCAGCGTTTTTCTTTTGAGGCATAATCGATGAGCCCGTCGAAAAGTCGTCTGATAATTCAATGTAGTTGAATTCATATGTCGACCAGAGAATCAATTCTTCAGCCATTCGTGATAAATGCATCATCAAAATTGCTGCGTTTGACAAAAACTCTAAAGCAAAATCACGATCTGACACCGCATCTAGTGAGTTATGATAAATATCGCCAAATCCTAATTCATCTGCAACAAATTCACGATCAATAGGAAAAGTGGTTCCCGCCAGAGCTGCTGCCCCTAAAGGTAAAATATCAGTATGTAACTGATTAAATTCAAAACGATCATAATCTCTTTGGAACATGTCACAATAGGCTAATAAATAATGACCATATGTTATCGGCTGCGCGTGTTGCAAATGCGTGTAGCCAGACATAATTGTCCCAGCGTGCGTAGTTGCTAGTGTTAGTAATTCTTTTTGTAGCTCAGTTATTGCGTCAAGTACATGTGGCAAACGATGTTTAACCCACAAATGAAAATCAGTTGCAACTTGGTCATTTCGTGAGCGCGCTGTATGTAGCTTTCCAGCAACTGCACCAATTTTTCAGTCAACAAAGATTCCATATTCATATGGATATCTTCATTTTTGACATCAAATGTTAATTTCCCAGCGATTAAATCTTGTTGCAATGCTTTTAAACCAGCAACAATTTGATCTGATTCGTTAAAAGCAATAATATTTTGTTGCCCCAACATTTTAGCATGAGCAATTGATCCTTCAAGATCCTCTGCTGCCATTTGTTGATCAAAATGAATTGATGCCCCAAACTCATCTACCCATTCAGCCGCTTTAGCAGTAAAACGACCACCCCACAATTTCGTTGTTGCCATAGTTAACTCTCCCTTATGTACGGCGAAAACGCCTTTACTTTACTTAATTTTATTCTTCTTATCAACTGAATGAACATGGTTAACTTGCTCATAAACAGTATTGCTTAGAGTCCATAATTTAATAAAGCCAACCGCTGCTTCTTGATCAAACGATGAGGCACTCGTATACGTTGCTAAGTCTTCATCATACAATGAATTATGTTCAGATTGACGCGCAACAGCAACGGCATTGCCCTTGAACATTTTCATTTTTACAATACCATTAACATTCTTCTGTGTTTCATCTATAAATGCCATTAAACTATCAAACAAGGGTGATACCCATTTAGCTTCATACACTAAATTAGCTAATTGCTGTTCTATCATTGGCTTAAAATGAGCAACATCACGCTCTAAAGTCAAGTCTTCTAGATCCTTATGGGCTGTCATCAGTACGGCTGCAGCAGGTGCTTCATAAATTTCACGTGACTTAATACCAACTAAACGGTTTTCAATATGATCAATTCGACCAATACCATGAGATCCAGCAAGTTCATTTAGTTTGATAATCAAATCAGCTAATGGCATATCAACACCATCAAGTGCAACTGGTACACCAGCGGCAAACGTCACATCAATAAATTCAGCTTCATCTGGTGTTTTTTCGATTGGCGTTGTTAAAGCATAGGCACCTTCTGGTGCCTGATTCCAAGGATTTTCCAAAATGCCAGCTTCATTAGCGCGACCCCAAAGATTTTCATCGATAGAATAAGGTGATTCCAAGCCAACTGGTACGGGCACATCATGTTCAGCAGCATAGGCAATTTCTTCTTCACGAGACCACTGAAATTCACGAATGGGTGCTTCAATTTTCATATCTGGATCCAAGGCATGAATTGCTGCCTCAAAACGCACTTGGTCATTACCATGACCTGTTGAACCGTGGGCAATGGCAACAGCGTCATTTTCATGCGCAATATCAACAAGTTTTTTAATAATCAATGGTCGTGATAATGCTGATACCATTGGATATTCACCTTCATACAACATGTTAGCTTTAATTACTGGTGCCACATACTGATCAGCAAATTCTGCCTGTGCATCAATCACGATTGACTGACTAGCACCAACTTGTAGTGCTTTAGCTTGAATCATGTCCATATCTTTGCCATGTTGACCAACATTCAACACAACAGCAATAATTTCATAACCTTTACCTTTTAACCAAGGAATTGCCACCGATGTATCTAAACCGCCTGAATATGCTAATACTAATTTTTCTGTCATTTTTTATCCTCCGTATTTATGCTATGTATTTATATTACCGCTTAATGTTTATTTATTCAATACTTTACTGACTATATACATCAAAACAGTGTATATGTATTGTTTATATGTATATTTCTGCAAATAAAAACAAGTATCTCTACTTGCTGGTTTACTATTCTGCCATTTGTTCTGAAATAGCATCATGCACACGATCAATTTCTGTTTGACTCATCATTTCTACTGAACCCAAAGCACCCATACTTTGTGTGGTACCACGCATCTGATCTTGTTTAATATTCCCAAGAGCTGAACGGTAACTTAATGCTAAATTCTTCATCGATGATGTTGATACATCCGTCTGAACATTATTTGATAATGTGTTTAATAATGAATCATTAAACAAACTACCAACACTTGCTGAATTTTTCAATACGCCTCGGAGAATAAGTTGTTGCCGCAGTTGACGACCATAATCGCCATTGGGGTCTTCATGTCGCATACGTGAAAAAGCTAATGCTTCATTCCCATCCATATGATATGTTTGGTTGGCTGTGAATGAATACTGGCTTTTAGAGTCTGCTTGCGTATCATCCCCCTCAGTTGTGAAGGTCAATGGTGACGTCACGTCAACACCACCAACAGCATCAACCATTTTAACCAAACCGCCCATGTTAACTAAAATATAACCGCCATTGATTTTAATGTTTAATAGGTTTTCAACTGCTGCCATGGCAGAGTCAGCTGTCCCATAAGCATAAGCCGCATTAATTTTCATTTGTTCCCCATTGACAGTAACTAACGTGTCACGTGCAATAGACGTCATTGTAGTCACATTAGTTTTTGGGTTAACCGTCATAACAATCATCGTATCTGTACGGCCTTTATAGTCACGACCTAATTCACCGGTATCTGTTCCTAATAGTAAATAAGATACTGGTTTTTTATTAGCCGTTATTTTATCAGCTTTTTTGGTCGTTTGCGATGGATTTTGTATTTTTGTAATCGTTCGGTTCATGTTGTAGTAAGCATAACCACCCGTACCTAATCCAATTAACACTAATAAGCCAACAATTAACAAAATTGTATGAAGGATTCTGTGCCGTTTTTTTGGCCTATTTTGTTTACCCTTATTAGTCGATCGCATTTGCTCACGTGTTGGCATAATTATCTACTCCTATAATAGTTTTATCATTTATTTTAACATAACAAAGATTAACTTCTGATTAAAAACTCAACGCCCAACAAAATGAGAAATAAACAACTGTGCGACATTGAAATAAATCAAAACAGAAGTTAAATCAGATAATGTTGTAATAAATGGCCCACTGGCAACAGCTGGATCAAATCCCATTTTATCAATTAAAACCGGAATTAAATAACCGGCTAAATTAGCTACTATAATGGCCATGGTCATTGCAAGTCCAACTGCAAATCCCAGTATACTATTGTGTTTCCATATTGCCACAATAACAAAAACAGAGAATCCAGTCGCCATACCAACAATGATGCCAGCCAGAATTTCACTAAAAAAGTTTTTCCAACCACTATTGTCACTACCAACCGCAATACGACGAACCGCCAAAGCAAGTGCTTGCGTACCGGCATTTCCGGCAGTTCCAGTAATGAGTGAAATAAAGGCCGCTAAGATTGAAGCCTGCCGCACGAGTTGATCATATGAACTAATCAGTGTTGCTGTTGCCATACCAAGTACAAGTAAAGCAATTAGCCATGGTATGCGCTTAATAGCAGAATGCCATGGCGTATCATTAATTTGACTCACGTTAACGGCAGCCAAACCAGAATAATCTTCAACGGCCTCTTCGTCAATAACATCAACAATATCATCAACAGTAATAACACCTAACAAACGGTTCTCATCATCGGTTACAGGAATTGAGAGAAAATTATAATCAGCCACAATTTGAGCGACATCTTCTTGATCGTCACCTGCTTTAACACTAATAATACGATCATTTGTAATTTCAGAAACTGCTAAATTATCTGGATGCGTTAACAAATCACGAAGTGAAATAACACCAGCCAAACGTTCTTGCAAATCTAATACGTAAACATAACTAATAGATTCTGCTGCTAGCGCTTGTTTTTTAACCAAACGCATAACTTCATCAACATGCAGCTCCTCTTCTACTGCTAAATATTCAGTAGACATTAAGGAACCAGCTGTTTGTTCATCGTAATCAATCAATTTACGAACAGTATCAGCTTCAGATTTTGACATTAAGCTCAGATATGTTGCAACAAGCCTTGCTGGCATTTCTTGCAATAAATCAGCTTCATTATCGGCATACATTTCCTGCAAAACAAGCACACCACGTTGTGGCGGTAATTCTTGCAAAAGCTTGACAATATCTACTTCATCAATATCTAAATTATCAAACACACGCGCTAAAATATCAATAGATAGTAATCGCCATGCAACTGAGCGAAATTGTTCTGGTAAATCGGCATACACCTGTGCCATTTCAAAATCGTGTAATGATTCAAAACTTTCAATAAATTCAGTATCTTGACCTGAATGTAGAAGATCAGATAAAAATTGGATGGTTTGATAGCGTTGTTCAATTTGCTCTGCCATAATTACCCCACTTGTTTTGACATTATAATTTCTGGACAAATAGGTGCCTGCTTATTTGTCCAGAAATTATAAAAAATGCTCACCAATTATGTCAAATCGTGTAAGCCTTTTAAATCTTCTGGTAATGTTGTGTTAAATTCTCGATCAGCTTCGATAAAAGGATCATAGAATTTCATATGATACGCATGTAAAGCCTGCCGTTTTAAACCATACCATCGTGGTCCACCATACAAGTTATCGCCAACTAATGGGTGCCCTATATTTTGAAAGTGAACACGGATTTGGTGTGTCCGACCAGTATGTAATTGCACTTTGACGCGTGTCATCGGTTGCACACCACCGTCATCATAACGGCGCTCCACCCAATACTCTGTACGCGATGGCTTCCCATCATCTCGTACTTCGCGTTTAATAAAATCATCATCCATACGCCCAATAGGTGCATGAATATCACCATGATCTTCTGATAAAATACCACTGACGTAAGCCACATAGAATTTTTCAACCGTATGCTCTTGCAACTGCTGATCCATCACTGCGTGAGCAAAACGGTGCTTAGCTAATAATACAATGCCAGATGTATCGCGATCTAATCGTGTCACAACGTGTGGTACTAAATCCTCGGCATTTATCTCTTCTAGGTGCCCTTTTACTTGGTTGACTAGCGTGTGTAATCTGTCAGCGTGTCCAGGCACTGTTGTGAGACCATAAGGCTTATCAACAACCAACCAATGCTCATTTTCAAAAATAATAGTCAAAGGGTTATAATCTGCCACAACAAGATCGTTGCTCTTTTCTGTTGGCATAATAATGGTCACTTGATCGCCATCATCTAAATAGTCAGAGGTGTATACCTGCTTGTCATTTTTTAAAATCGCGCCACCATTATGTTTCATTTGACTAAACATACGATGTGAGACGCCATGTGCCTGTAAAAATGTTCGTACCTTACGCTGTTCACTGCCAGAATATGTCCATGTAAATTGCATCACTATGTCGTGCGTTTAACGATAAATTATTAAACGCTTCCCTTCATTATTTTAAAACGGCTGGCATCAAGAATGTCCGAGTACGTCATTCGATATCACTAATAAATGCACGATGCACACGTTGCCAAAAATCAACATGCCGATATGCTGCAAAATGCACTTGTTTATCGGCCACACGAAACCGTAATTCTGTAATACTTTTAACTTTAATATCACTTTGATCATACATGACCAAAAAATGGTCACTTTTTGGTTTCATAATAATTTCTTGACCTTGTGGTACTATCAATGGTGAACCCAAAGTCCGAAACACACGATTATTAATAGATGCAATTTCAGACATTTGGATAGCAGATAGACTAGGATGTAATACTGCACCGCCATTTGCCTTGTTATAGGCAGTTGAACCCGTCGGTGTTGCAACAGAAATGCCATCACCCCGAAAACGTTCAAAAATTTGATTACCTAAATAAATATCAGCAACCAGCGTACCAGTTGGTTGCTTAATAGCTGCTTCGTTTAAAGCCAAAAAATGATAGTGCTCGCCACTGTCATAAACAACGGTCATATCTAATAGTGGGTAGCTCACGCTTTGACTGTTGTCATTTACGAGACTATTAACCAACTCATCAAGTTCTGTGCTCAGCCAATCAGTATAAAACCCAAGATGTCCAGTATGTAGACCCACAAATCTTATATGATCAACTTGATCAACATAATGCTGAAAAGCACCCAAAAGTGTGCCATCACCACCAACAGTGACAACAATATCTGGTTCATTATTATCAATTATAATATTATTTTTTTTTAGAGCCAGCGTTAATTTTTTTGTAATTGCTTGCGAACTCACAGCATTGTTATTAAAAATTGCTATTTTCATTCTGATGCCCGAATCTCACTGACTCTTTGATCCCATTCAAAATTATCATCAGCTAAGATTGTTAGCTGCTCGACCATAGGTGCTGGCAAGTTATCCCCATGTTTATAGCGTAAATCATGTTCAATTGTTGCCCATACATTCATAGCAATTGTGCGTACTTGAATTTCGGCAAGTACTTTACGTTCACCACTATACATTTGAACAGGATATTCAATGACAATATGGTATGATCGATACCCTGATGGCTTAGCATTGGTGACATAATCACGTTCTTCTAATATTTGAAAATCTGTTCTGCTACGCAATAATTCAACAACTGTATAAACGTCTTCGACGTATTTTGTCATAATACGCACGCCAGCAATGTCTTGCAAATCTAAGGACAAACGCGCCTCATCCAAATGACGACGTACGATTTTTTCTTCAATTGACTCCTGTGTCTTCACACGACCTGTAACGAATTCGATGGGTGAATTTTTACCGTCTTTTTCGAACTGATCACGTAAACCACGTAATTTAATTTTAATTCTGTTACCGTCTGCTGGTACGGAACGAAAAACCTATCCCAATCCATGCCGACACCTCTTTCTAGATATCATTGCGATATGGTCTTGACCATACGACAATGATACATGTGTGTATTAATGTTCAAAAATAAAATATTTTTAAGTCGTTATAAACAACGTGCGTATAACGATCTAATATCATACGCTTAATTTTAACACATATTTGGTGTTGATTTGAGCATATCAGTCGACAAGTAATCATTTTGCGGGTAGAATTACAATTTGGATATTAAAAAACCTATCAAGCAAACATAACGGAGACCAATCATGATTGATATTTATCATTTTTCAAAACCACTTTCAACACATTGCCTAACAACGGAACAATGTTTAACAAACATCACCAGCGACATCGCGCAACACGCGCATTTACATTTCGTCCCACTCATCAACATGGATTTCATCGCAAATTTAGAAAATCATGCACTGAATCCTTCAAAAATCATCGTATTTCCGATAGTTCCGACATACTTTTTAATGTTATTTTAGACTTTAAAGCTGCTCAACTTGAAGGTAATAAAAAGCACGCAACTTTTTGGTTCAATTACAACATGAATTACTCATTAATCAAAAACTTATACAAGCACACTTGTTGCTCAACTTCTGGATAAAATTGGTATCAATCGTGCTAATTTTTAATTAATCGCGCTAATAACGAAACAATTTCAGCGATTATTAAAGATCAAAAATTTGCCGAAAAAATCATGCAAAAAAAATGTGCAACCATTGCATTGACCTTTTCCAAAGAAAACGAAACCCAAGTATTAACTGATTTTTCTGTTAATGATCTAGTACTCGAATTTGCACCACACCTAACGCCAACAGTTGATACAGACCGTCTATTACAGAGCCTAAAATCTTATGCTTATTAACAATAAGCGTTTATACTTAACATATTTATGCCATGGAGGTCAACGTGCTATCACAAATGATGATTAGCGAATTAACCGGTTATGCGACAAAATTTCAGAATCACACGATTGCTTATCCAAAAATACTGGCTGCCCTATCAACATTACAGGCCCTTAAAAGAAAGCAACTGCCCTTGATGCCGTTGCCTTCACTTGCTTTTAGTGAGTCACAAATTCTAAAAGATTTACGGCTCATGCCAGTTGATGACTTGCTCTCTGAATTTCGGCAAACCTTGATTACTGATTTTGGTATTTGGCACCTACCCAATCAACGTTGGATAATCGATTTACATCATTTCATTGCGGGTCGACGAGTACTTGAGATCATGTGCGGTAATGCCATTATGACATATGCACTAAGGGCAATGGGTGATAACATTATCGCAACCGACAATTTTGCCTGGCAAGGTCAAGATATACAAACGCCTAAACCTTGGACCCAAGTAACCCAAATGTCCGGGCTAACAGCAATTAATACCTTTCCATTTGATGTCGTTATAATGAGTTGGGCCCCAGATACCGATACTAGTGATGTCACCATTTTATCAGCGCTTCGTGAGAAGCAATTCACCGGTGACTTCATTGTTATTGGTGAAAAAAATCAAGCCACTAATTCAAAAAAATTTTGGCAAATTGCTGACCTTACCATCTCAAAAACTTTAAATCAGCATCATCAACAATTTGATTTCATTCATGATCAAGTTTTTATAGTTAAATGATCAACGAAAAGGCTTCAAAGCTGCTAGAAAAATCTAACAGCTTTGAAGCCTTTTCTTGTGTCATTTTTTAATATGTCATCAAA
>AEMJ01000550.1 GCA_000166735.2 Leuconostoc inhae KCTC 3774
GCCGAAACTGCGTTTCATTTGTCATTAACCAACTATAAAATGAACGATTACTTCCTGCCACCAGCGACCCCTCCTTCAAAAATAAAATTATCTGATTTCATATCAATCACTTTCGCCGTCGAAAACCGACATGCCTTGTGTTACTGGTAATTTCGTCATATCAATAAAGATTTGTTTCTTTTTAGGATTAATTTGCACGAACTTTGGTGCATCATAACTAGATTTGACATATTGCATCACTGCACTTATTGGCAAGTGGTAG
>AEMJ01000549.1 GCA_000166735.2 Leuconostoc inhae KCTC 3774
TAACTCTCGCTTTGATAAATAAACCGTCTGANCTTTGGGAGGATTGTCGGTATCAATCAACGAGACGGCTAATTCAACATTTTAAGTGGGGTTTTATCCATTTTGGCAATGGACGTTATTAAGCTATTATGTTCAACAACTTTGCGTTTTA
>AEMJ01000548.1 GCA_000166735.2 Leuconostoc inhae KCTC 3774
GATAACTCATTCAAGGTCTGTACCTGCCTTGTCTTTGATTCTGGTATAATTGACATATAGATACGCTCCTTTGGGCGTGTTGTTGGATAAGCATAAAGAAAAACTTTTAGACGGGAATTTCTTTATGCTTTTATTGTATCACCATGTACCACAATTTATTTTTATCTTTGTGGGGTATACACAGTTTTTGTGGGGTATACACAGTTTTTTGTGGGGTATACACAGTTTTTTGTGGGGTATTATCCTGTTAAACCTTGATATTACTGACTTTATAACTGCGCAAAAGAACAAAAGATTAAAATATAAAAGATAAACTTATAATAGGCTTCGCCTTTTTATTGATTCAATAAAAAACAAAACAAAACAAAAGAACACGGTGTACATAAATTTTGTACACCGTGTTCTTTTTTGAATTATTTTAAAGGATAGATTCCTAGTTATCTATCATAATTGCCACTTATTACGCCAATAGAGACGTTTTAATCCGTTCAATGATTATTTCTACGTCACATGGCTAAAAACGCTTATACGGGCAAATAAGCC
>AEMJ01000547.1 GCA_000166735.2 Leuconostoc inhae KCTC 3774
AATAGATGAATTAGAAGAAAATGAAGATGTTTTAGCTGTTTATACAACAGCAGATTCATGACCTATTGTGGCATATAAAAAAGCACGGTTAGTGAACACTTTGTCTTAAAGTAGACAGTGTTTACTGAACGTGCTTTTTTCAATTTAATTTTGAGCTTTTTTGAATTAATTTTGAAACAAAGGCATTTAGCAGGATAATATCTTTATCGTCAGGTCTTAGATTTATTTTAATACCATCTGCACCTTTAATAGCATTTGTTTTGGTAAATTGTGCTTCAAACTTTGGTACAGCTAGTCCAAAATCAGACATATAGTAGGTATCTCCTGATCCAGCAACGCCGTAAACGACACCGCTTAAATCAGCTTGAGCTAAGTCATCAAAAAATCAAGGCCCTCGTCAGGCAAAGAACCATTATCGTATGTGTAAGGTACGATAACGGCAATATTTGTCTGTTCGAGCTCATCAACTTCAGTTTGTGATATTTCTGTTTTTTAACGTTGATACTAGCAGATTTAAAAGCTGAAATGATAATATCGGCAACATCTTCATTGTTGCCAGTTATTGTTGCATATACGACGTGTGCATTCATGATTAATATGATTTATGTTAGTATACTTTCAAATTATGCGTATAGTAAACATATTTCCTCCAATT
>AEMJ01000546.1 GCA_000166735.2 Leuconostoc inhae KCTC 3774
AAATAGAAGAAAAATGACCAATCTAGCAAAATCCATAGTGAGCTTAGCCGTAAAATCGGTTATTGCACTGTAGTAAGAATTATCAGTAATTCTCCTAAAACTGTTTGAATCATAGTTGAAATTTGTGAGTTCAATTTGAACATAATTAAGAACAATACTAGCGACGCTTTGTTCTATTATATAAGAATATTCTGTGAATTCTTTATATTTTATATAAATCATGAACCTTAGTCATACATTCGCGTAATTCTATTGGATCTTCTAAAAAACAAAAATCCATCAA
>AEMJ01000545.1 GCA_000166735.2 Leuconostoc inhae KCTC 3774
ACAATTACCATGTCCAACGGTGTTTTACCACTCAACCATTTTCCAAACAACACAGCAATGATAGCTGCCATAACAGCTGATATCGGTTGACCTGTTGTGATAATCGCTGAACCAGCAGCTTGTGTCCCAGCATAGCCTGTTGCCGTAACACCTTGAACCGCTGTATTACTAAAAATACTGCATTGGCGCCGACCGTTGAGGCGGCCATCGCGCTAAACATAACCATCGTGTTTGTCTTCATTTGCGAGGCGACTGCTGCACCAAAAGCAGCTGGTAACATGATTTTTGTGATTGCACCCATTTGTACCATTGGTGCCCAATTAATGAATCCAGCAATCGTTTGCAATAACAAACCCATTCCCAATGTCACCAAGATAGCATTAGAAACTGCAGCCGATGTTTATACACAATATCACGGAC
>AEMJ01000544.1 GCA_000166735.2 Leuconostoc inhae KCTC 3774
GCAACGGCCTCAATTTATTGGTCGTTGCATCTACGCGATCAAATCATAAAGCGATAGGTTGTGTCTGAACTTTGCTGAATTTCAAGTGCTAACACGCCTGCACCAAGTGCATGGAATGTGCCGGCAGGCACATAGAAGAAATCACCTTTTTGAACAGGAATCGTCCGTAATAGCTTGTCCCATGCTTTATTTTCGACTTGTTTGGTTAACTCCGCCTTATTTTGAGCTAAATGGCCATAATAAAGTTTGGCATTCGGCGTCGCATCTAAGATGTACCAACTTTCAGTTTTTCCAAATTTTTCTGATGACTGCTTGTCATTAGGATGCACTTGAATAGACAAGTTGTCGTGCGCATCAAGTATTTTAACAAGTAAAGGAAACGCCTGATGTGCATCATGACCACCAAACAATTCAGGTTGTTCATCCCATAACTGGGTTAACGTACGACCGCGATATTTACCATTAGTAACTGTGGAAACACCATTACTATGTGCAGCGATGACCCATGCTTCGCCAACATGATCTGTTGCTAAATCATAATCAAATTGTTTTAGCCTTGTGCCACCCCATATTTTGTTATGAAGCTCTGGTTGTAACATTAACACTGTCATTGTTATTTTCTCCTTG
>AEMJ01000543.1 GCA_000166735.2 Leuconostoc inhae KCTC 3774
GCCGCATCAGGGATCGGTTTTTTCGCAACTAACAACATATTTAGATTCAGGTGCGGTTGTTTATGCATTAGATTATCAAGAAATCCCTTTAAAGCACCCGCGACTTCATACTTTTCAAACTGACTTAAGTGAACATGACGTCTTACTAGCACTTGTTAAAACACTAACGAATTCAGTTGATTTTGATATATTATTAAATACGGCTGGTATTTTAGACAACTATCAACCATCAATGAACACGTCACTATCTGAGTGGCAATTGGTGTTGAACACTAATTTGACACCGATGTTTATTTTAAGCAATGCTGTGTTACCAGCAATGCTAGCACGTGGCTATGGT
>AEMJ01000542.1 GCA_000166735.2 Leuconostoc inhae KCTC 3774
TTTAGTAAAGACGTTTCCTCCCTCTTAGCTTAATATTTCTTAGCAATATTTGGTCGTTGTTCAAACAAACGACTAGCCTGTTCAAAAGCATAACCTGTTTGATAAACTGTTGCTTCATCAAATGGTTTACCAATGATTTGCAAACCAACTGGTAAGCCATCGACGAATCCAGCATTTACTGACAAACCAGGTAGTCCAGCCAAATTAACTGGAATGGTTAAGACATCTGCTAAATACATTGCCGTTGGGTCATCAATTTCTTCACCCAAACCATAAGCCACTGTTGGTGCTGTTGGTCCAACAATCACATCATAATCGGCAAAAACCTTGTTAAAGTCTTCAATTAATAACGTTCTTATTTTTGCTGCTTTTTTAAAGAACGCATCATACGCCCCTGCTGAAAGTGAAAATGTGCCAAGCATAATACGACGCTTAACTTCATCTCCAAACCCTTCAGAGCGTGTCTTAATATACAAATCTTCTAAGTTTTTGACATCATCTGCCCGAAAACCATAGCGGACACCATCATAACGTTGCAAGTTTGAAGAAGCCTCAGAAGACATAATGATATAATATGCAGCTACACCATACTTAGTGTGTGGTAAACTAACTTCGTCAACTGTTGCACCCATTGCTTCAAGTTGAGCAATAGCTGCTTTAACTGTTGTCGCAACTTTGGGATCAATTCCTTCACCAAAATATTCTTTTGGTACTGCAATTTTCAAACCTTTGACATCACCTGTTAACTTCGAAGTAAAATCAGGTACATCACGTTTTGATGACGTTGAATCTTTTTCATCAAAGCCAGCAATCGTATTTAAAACTAAAGCATTATCTTTAACAGTTCGTGTAAAAGGGCCAATTTGATCTAGAGATGAAGCCATGGCAAACAGTCCCCAACGTGAAACCCGTCCGTAAGTTGGTTTTAAGCCCACGATACCATTGAATGCTGCCGGTTGGCGAATTGAACCACCTGTATCAGATCCTAAAGCAAAGGGGATCTGCCCACCAGCAACTGCTGACGCTGAACCACCAGATGAGCCACCAGGAACTTTCGTATGATCCCATGCGTTTGTTGTTTTTTTATAATATGACGTCTCTGTTGAGCCACCCATAGCAAATTCATCCATGTTAGTTTTACCAACAGAAATTGCGCCTACTGTGCTCAACTTAGAAACAACAGTCGCATCATAAACTGGTTTAAAACCTTCTAAAATATGTGACGCACCCGTTGTTTCAATACCATTTGTTGCCAAATTATCTTTAAATGCCAATGGCAAGCCAGATAATATATTAGAAAAATCATGTTGCGCATCAATTTTTTTGCTTGTAGTAAAGCTTCATCCGAGTTAGTTCGAATGAAGGCTTGTAATTCACTATCTGTTTTTTCAATATTTTCTAAAGTTGCTTGAGTCAAATCAACAGTACTGATATCGTTGTTAACTAATTTTTCATGCAAAGAAGTTAAGTCATTATCAAAAAATTAATTGTCATGATTATTCTCCCTCGCCATCTAAGATTGCAGGCACTTTAATCAAGTCTGCTGCCTCTAGTGGTGCATTCTTTAATAGTGCTTGCTTCTGATGCCAATTATCTGCCACATCTTCACGTAAATGATTCACATTTTCAGTTACCGAATATGTTGGCGCGACACCATCTGTGTTAACCTCACCCAATGTATCAAAAATATTTAAAATATTATCTAACTGGGTTGTGAATTGCACTAATTCAGCGTCATCGAACGCTAATTTGGCTAAATTAGCAACGTGTGCAACTTCTGATTTTGAAATTGTTGTTTCAGACATTTACTTACTCCTTTAAGCGTGTTTGTTGTTTAACTACATGTACAACGCACATGACAATATATACCTATTTATTTTACCATAACTCTGACCCTCTCTACGCTTGCATTTTACGAATATTCGCGTATAATTAAATTTGTTGTAAAAACAACATGACCAAGTACTTTGTCTAGCGTCTCACCGTCGCTTCACACAGTCTTTGGCGACATTTTAGAAAGGTGGATATTAATATGGCCCTTACACAAGAACGTAAGAACGAAATCATCAATGAATATGCTCGTCACGAAGGCGATACAGGTTCAGCTGAAGTACAAGTCGCAGTTTTAACTGCTGACATTAACGAGTTGAACACACACATGGCAATTCACAAGCATGATTTCCACTCACAACGTGGTTTGATGAAGAAGATTGGTAGTCGTCGTAACTTATTACGTTACCTCCGAAATACTGACATTCAACGTTACCGTGAATTAATCCAACGCTTAGGTTTGCGTCGTTAATCTTAGGATTACATGAAAGCCTCGTATCAAATTTAAGGAGAAAAGACATATGCCTGTTATTGAATCAGCAATTCAACGTGTTCGTCTAACGAAAAAGCAACACGATCGTAACGAACCACAACTTAGTGCTTACCGTACAGCTGTTAAGCGTTTTGAAAAAGCTTCAGCTGCTGGTGAAGACAATTTAGCAGAATTATACAAGACTGCTTCTTCTGCTATTGACCACGCCTATTCAAAGGGTTTGATCAAGAAGAACAAAGCTTCACGTGAGAAGTCACGTTTAGCTAAGTATGTTAAGTAAAAATAATAAAAAACGACTTTCAACATCATGCCTAATTTGGCGTGACAGTTAAGTCGTTTTTTGTTCTCTTATAAGGTGTTTTTAATATAAAACGTTCAAATAGTAACGCTGGTTCTTGATTTGTTGATTTTAATTTCACCTCAATACCCACCATACCCAGATAGCTATCTCTAAGTGATGCGAGCAAATATTTCTTTAACATTTGGTGTGCTAGTTTAATACGGTATGGATGTATCCCTAATTGCTTACTCATATCTTGTTCCGTACCCTTCAAACCTGCAATTTGTAACAATAATCGGAATTGCCCCGTCAGTACCGCATTAATCCGCAAAGCGGGTTCCCCATTTTGTAATAAATCTCTATAAATTAACAAAGCTTTTTTAGATTGTCTTGTCATTACAGCATCGACGAGATCAAAAATAGTCGCTGTTAAAGTCTTGGGTACTAAAGTCGTTACTGCCTCCAATGAAATATTTTTGGTATGTGTTGCATATGCGATCAATTTAGGTAATTCATTTTTCATTGCAGTATAGTGCGCATTTGTTCGCAAAATTAATTCCTGCAAGGCATCCTGTTCAATTTTATAGGCGCGTTGCTGTAGCTCTTGGGTAATTGCTTGTCTTGATTGTGATTCATTTAATGCTGGTAATTCAATATTTTCTGCGTATTTTAATAGCGTTTTAGTAATTTTTTACGTTTATCAATTTTTAAGTCATTAATAAAAAACAACAATATTTTCAGCAATCGGTTTTTCTAATAATTTGACAAGTTGTTCTTGATTTTGAACAGAAATTTTACCCTTAGCTGTCAAAAATTCAGGATTTTGAACAACTACAACACGGCGATCACCAAAAAAGGCATTGACATAGCATCATTAATAACCTCATCTAAAGCCTGATCAATCAGGTCAAATTGCGAATAATTCATATCACGATCTGCCAATTGAATAAGTTGTCTAAAAGCCTGTTGTGCACGGTAAATGAGAACGTCTTCATTTCCAGTCACGACATAAAAATTAGCTAAGGCCTTATTTTTAATTTGTTGTTGTAGTTGTTGCAAGTTCATGATTTAATTTCACCTCAAACTGACCTTTTTCCTTGTATAATTATATCTAATCATACCATGAGTTTGTGTATTAAACAGTGTCATCTGTTGATCTTGAATTGTTTTTAGTGTCTCCATATGTGGATGATGATACCTATTATTACGACCTGCTGACACGATGCCTACTTTAGGTTGCCATTGTTTGATAACAGTTGGATTAGAAGACGTTTTAGAACCATGGTGTCCTAATTTTAAAATATCGACACGCATATTAGGATATTTAGCAGCAATTGCTGACTCCCCTGCTTGATTTAAATCACCTGCCGTAAAAATATTTTGACCGCCAATGTTACCATATAGTGCAATGGAATCTTCGTTTTCTGCTTTTCCTACTTGAAACGGATGAACAATATGCAATGGCATTTTTGGTATCATCATACCTTGAGTAACCTCAATAACGTGCGTTTTCTTAAGATATGGCTTTATTTCTTTTGCAAATGCTTGTTGTTCAGCCATACCTGCCGGAATAATAATATGATTAACTCTAATTTTTTGTAGTATTATTTTCGCATCACCAATATGATCAAAATCTTGGTGTGTTAATACAAGGTTATCTATATGACTAATCCCTTGGCTATGCAAGTAATTCACAATAACTGTTTCACCTTTGGTTCTCTGAAAAGCTTGCTCTTGCCACTTTTGCTTTGAACCAAACATTACTTGCCCGCCTGTATCAATCAAAGTGACGGAACGCTTAAAGGGTTCACAAATCAATGTAGCATCCCCTTGTCCAATATCAAAAATTGAAAATTCACCATGTACTGGAAACCGTGTCCAAAGTAACACACTACCTAGTAGCGTTATCCACGACACTCTTGCAACTTGAGCAATCTTTTTTCTGTTACAAATAATAATAACGCCACTAAAAACAGAATAATTGATACAAACCAAGATAGCTTACCAATAATTAGATTACCAGGTAGTGTCGCAATAAAATCAACGCTATGAGCAAATAAACCAATAATGCTGTTCATTAAATGAGTCACAAATGATACCGTTTGCCCAATAAAACCGACAATTACTGCAGGCACAATGACGACACTAAATATTGGTATTGCCGCAAAATTCACAAAGGTTTGCAAGACATGCCATGTATATTGTTGGCTGACAATGAGTGGCAAACTGACCGCACTTAATAATAAGTTAACCTGCCAAAAATTTAATTTTGTCGTGAATAGTAAACAAAATGTCATGGCAAAAGATAGTTGGCCTCCTAGTGTGAATAAAATACCCGGCTCATAGATTAGGCTGCCTAATAAACTGACTGCCCAAACGCTTTCAATTGGTATACGTCGACAACCTGCCAAACGCGTCATCATAATTAGTCCAGCAATTAAAGCACGTACAAGCACTGCGGGCTCACCAGCAAACACAAAATAATTAACCAAAAGTAGTGCACCCAACCAAGCAGATACTTCTTGTGGTACATAAAGTCGTCGTAGAACCGCCATGAGAAGCATTAATACATAGGATACATGAAATCCAGACACACTAAACAAATGAATTAGTCCCAACGTTTGTACACCTGGGTTATTACCATAAAGTGATTGCGATGCCGTTCCTAAAATGAGTGCCTGTGCATAATCACTTAACGGTTGCGGTAACTTTGCTGCATTTTGAATGCCCTGTGCATGCCATATATGTAATTGATAGCGACATTTCTGCCAAATTTTCTTTGAATTTATTGGTTTCACTTGCCATGATTTGATAGTTACTTGGTGCGTAATATGCTTTGTCTCATAATATCTTTGTGCATCAAACTGGTTAAAATTTGTTGGCGGTTTAATACGTGATAAGTCGCTTGTGGCTTCAAAATGAACAATATTTTTTCAGATAACCACGCTTGTTTTTCAGATTCAGAAGTTAGTTTAGCATACAATCTAACAATATGTTTATTGACATCTAAACGTGCATTAGTCATTAAATTATCACCATCAATGGTAATTTCATCAGGTAAAATAACACCACTAATTTGAGCAGATTCTTGATCTGGTTCTAACGACTGTATGCGTAGCTCATGTGCATCATGGATAAAGTAAAGCAAAAAAGGTGTTCCTAAGATGATGACAATCATCATAAACCACTTATTCAAGTTAAAACAAGAAATGACAATCACTAATACTAACAAAACAATCGTTACACTATTGAAGCGATAAATACAGCCACCCACGGTCGCAATAAGCAAACTCACTATCAAAAAGGATCGATTAATCATTATATTGTTATCTTATCCTGCAGTGTTTCAAAACGTTTTGCTCCTATACCAGAAACTTCTTTAATTTCATCTAATTTTTTAAAACCATCATGCGCTTCACGATAAGCAATAATTTGTTCCGCTTTTTTTTCACCGACACCTTCTAGTGTCTGCAATTCTTCAACAGTCGCAGTATTTAAATTAATTTTAGTTATTTCTTGATTTGATTCAGTTCCTGATTGACCAATGGCCACTTTATTTGAGGCTGCTTCACCAATTACTGGCACATACAGCATTTGTCCATCAGATAATTTTTGAGCCAAATTTAACTTTAGCGTATCAGCTTCATGCATCAATCCACCTGCTTTTGCAATAGCAGTTTGTGCACGTGGTGAGTTGACAATATCATACACACCTGGATTTTTAACAGCACCCTTGACATCAATCATAACCGCTGCCTTGGAACTAATTGAAGTGGTGGCAGCTGAACTACTTGTGCTACTCATACTGTATGCAGTTGGCATTTCTACTGATTTAGGTTGCTTGACGACAATCATAGCTGTACAGCCAATCAAAATAACACCACCAAACAATAACCAAATTTTATAGACTGCTAATTTCTCTTTGATTACATCAAACTTATCTATCACGTGTATCACCTCTAATAACATAATACGTTTAAACAGATCATGTCACTAAAAAACACCTAACAAATTATTGTTAGGTGTTAGTTTGGCATGCAGGATTCGCTCCTGCGGGCGACTACTAATTGTCACATCAGTAGTAAAGTCGCGTCACTGCAGTGCAAGCACTGTTAGTCATAGTGAGAAAATGGGGTTCCACAACCACCATTAACACCTGCGTCTATACGAGACTTGTGATTTAACACGGCAGGCCGCCTTCGGCGCTAATTTTTCAAGCGCTTCGACTCATCGCATATAGTTAGTATATCAAATTTTTCAGTAATAGTCAAAAACAAGTTCATCTCAATACATCATGCCACTCATCCATGTCGTATAACCTGTTATAATAGACACATGATAAAATTAACAAAACTAGAAAAACACGATATTAGCCGCGTTGCTAATCCTAAATACACTGATTTTGCTGACATTTATGTACCAGATTCTAACGCTGGCTCTAAAAAAATGATGGCAAAATACATCATTGAAGCCTATGATTTAGGTGAACTTTATGGTGTAAAATCGACTGTATCGCACCATATATTAGACTTTACTTATTTGAATGGTGAACAGCAATCACGGATTACAGGTAAAATTGAATACGATGCATAAAACAAGCGATAATCTTAATTATCGCTTGTTTTATTTTCTGGATCGTCATTCTCTTCAACTTTATTTTGTGCAATCACAATATTAGCCAATTGTTCATCAAACCACTGTGAAATTTTTATTTTAACGCTAGCAGCATCATCTAAATATGCAGCAACTGAACTTGCCAATGCAATTTTCAAGTTTGATTGACTCACATCGACATTTTCAATAATCATGTATATATTAACTTGATTATCCTCTTTTTCCGGCCAAATCAATTTTTTAATTGGTTTGTGTAGCGCAATGGTAAGTTCACAATATTAGTTTCTAAAGTTAACGTTGTGCCACCTTCGGTTATACCACCGTTAATTTCACCGGTAATATGTATAAAATTGTCATCATGAATATGTTTATCTAATATCATAAAAAGATTATCTAAGGCAATATGATCGCTATCCAAAATAGTATCTTTATAAAAATAAATAGCATCTTCCAAAATGTTTTCTAACGCCTTTTCACCTGTAATTTGCATGGTCTCATCCTTTTAAATTATGTCAATATTAGTTTACCATAGAATAGATATTGAACAAGGTTACAACCAAACATTCAAGTGGCATGATTCTTAAATTATTATACGAAAAAAGCACTATATTATGTTCAGATGACATAGTCGTGCTTTTTATTTTTAAACATTATATTTGAATATTATTTATGTGGCATATGATCCCAAAAATTTTCCTTGTTAATTTGACGAGCTCGAGCAATTGCCATAGCATGACCAGGTACATCATTTGTAATAGTTGACCCAGCTGCCGTGATAGCCTCAGTTGCAATATTCACTGGTGCAACAATTTTCGTATTTGAACCAATAAAGGCGCGATCACCAACTACTGTAGTGAATTTATTAACGCCATCATAATTAACAAAAATTGTGCCCGCACCAATATTGACGTCCTCGCCAATAGTTGCATTTCCTATATATGTCAAATGACCCGCCTTAGTATTAGCGGCCACTGTTGCTTGTTTGACTTCCACAAAGTTACCAATATGCACGTGATCACCTAGATTTGTTTGTGGCCGCAAATGTGCGTATGGACCAACGGTAACGCCATTAGCTAACCGCGCACTTTCTAAGTGTGATGAGGTAATCACGCTATCATCACCAATAAAACTATCAGAAATGCGTGACCCTTGGGTTATCAAGTTATTTTTCCCAATTACCGTTTGCCCTAAAATGGTTACGCCGCCTTCAATCACTGTATCTTGGCCAATAATCACTGTTGCGTCGATAAATGTACTAGCTGGATCTACCAGTTCAACGCCTGCAATCATCAATTGATGATTAATACGTTCATGCATGACTTGATTTGCAACAGATAAAGCTACACGGTCGTTGACACCTTGCGATTCGGTAAAATTCTGTAAAGTATAGGCACCAATTTGATGACCAGACTGACGCAAAATATCTAACGTGTCTGGCAAATAATACTCACCCTGCGCATTATTATTTTTACTTGTGATAGTGATTCAAATAATAATTGATTATCAAAAATATACACGCCCGTGTTGACTTCTCGGATACGGCGCTCCGTCACGCTAGCATCCTTTTGTTCGACTATCTTGATCACAGTATCATCATCTGCGCGTACGATTCGACCATAACCAGTCGGATCATCTGCAATAGCAGTCAAGACAGTTACTGCGTTGTTAGACCTCTTATGTTCGTCGATAAATTCTGACAGCGTTTCAGAACGAAACATCGGCGTATCACCTGACATAATAAGTGTCACACCATGACTTGACTCAAGTTGTGACTGGGCTTGCTGAACAGCATGACCAGTACCAAGTTGTTCAGACTGCAAAACAAATTCACTACGCGACCCAACATGCGCCTGAACACTGTCAGCGCCAACACCGATAACTGTGATTGGTTTATTTTTTGAAAGTGGTTCAACGGCATCTAACACCCAGTCGATCATCATTTGGCCAGCAACCTCATGCAACACTTTTGGGGCGCTTGACTTCATACGCGACCCATTACCAGCCGCCAATACTAAAACATTTACTTCATCAATCATAACTAACTATGCCTCGCGTTTATAAATTTCTTTTGCATAATTACCAGCAGTAACTATAATCGGATCACCATTTTTAAGATTTGTATCCACATGTAGTAACGATGTAAAGCGATCAAGCAAGCGTGTTGCCGACCTACCTTCAGCAAACACAGCTGTACCAACAACTGTGCCATCAAACTCACTGACAAGTGTTTGCATACCCTGAATGGTACCACCAGCCTTCATAAAATCATCAACGATTAAGACACGAGATCCTGTACGTAACGAACGACGAGATAATTCCATTTTTTCAACACGTTTTGAAGATCCTGTCAAATAGTTCACAGAAACTGTTGGTCCCTCTGTTACTTTAGCATCATCACGCACAATCACAAAAGGAACATTTAATTGCTCGGCAACTGCCTGTGCTAGTGGCACACCTTTAGTAGCTGCCGTCATAACTGCATCAATGTTGTCACGTAAATACTGTGTGGCAATCAATCGACCCACTTGACGTAAAATATCTGGGCGACCTAACAAATCTGACAAATAAACATATCCACCAGGTAATACACGTGTTTCGTCATTGACATATTGACGTATTTCTTCAATAAAGCTTTTTGCTTCATCCTCGGCCATGAATGGTATAAAACGTGCACCACCAGCCGCACCAGGGACAGTTTCGAGTAAACCTGTTCCGCGTTCCTGAAATGTTCTTTTTAAAATGGATAAGTCTTCAGAAATAGAAGACTTAGCAGAATCATACCGCTTAGCAAAATAGGACAAAGAAATGAGTGTACGAGGGCGCTCAAGCATGTAGCGCGCCATATCAACAAGGCGATCCGAACGACGTGTTTTCATGATGTATAAACGTGCTATAAACAAATCAGCACGTATTCTCCTTTATAAATATTAGTATTTAACATTAATTATAACACTTTTAAAATATTAACGTTCGGTATTTAAGCACTTTTTTGAAACTGCCAAACAGAAACTAAATAAATTAAAACTTCAATCACTGCAATAAAAAAACTGGCTGGTAAATTTGTTAAATAGGCCAATGTTAAGCCAGACCAAGTACCAAATAAAGCAAAGATAACGGCTAGACCCATTAATCTTGTCGTTGCTGTTGCATAGTATTTAGCACTTGCAGCAGGCAATGTTACCAATACAAAAATTAACAATGATCCAACAAGTTGTGATGAAATACTGACCGACAAAGCAATAATCACTAAAAAATATAACGTACTGCTTTTTGACGCCCACTTTGTAGGAAAATACCAGCTTCATCAAATGCCAATTGTCGTAATGACCGATAATTAATCAGTAACGTAACCATAACAAAAATTGCTAACACAATTAACAATAACAAATTTTGTCGACTAATACCTAACACGGACCCAAATAAAATTCCAGTAGCGGCTGTCGTACTAGTATGTCCGAGTGCTAAAAATAAAATTCCCAACCCAATAGCCAATGCCGAGATTGCGCTTGTGACATTATCACGTTTTGTGTACCCTGATTCTAATGCCCCGATCGCTATAGATGCCCCACTTGTTGCAATCATCATGCCAAGTAGTGCTGGCCAACCAGCAAATAAACCAAAAGCCGCACCGGCAAATCCAATTTCACTTAAAGTATGTGTTAGAAAAGCATAGTTGCGGGCGACAGCAAATGTACCAACAATACCCGCAACAATGCTGACAACTGTTCCTGCCATAAAAGCATTTTGCATAAAATCGTAACTAAACATGGCGCACCTCATCTTCCGCATGAATATGTGTCATTTTCATGGTTAACGACTGCAATTCATCCACTCCCCCTTGGGTTACATGCCCATTTTCAAAAAGTAAATAACCATCGGCAAACTGCGCGACTAATTCTAATTCATGTGTAATAAATAAAATTGTTAAATGTTGTGTTTTTTGTAACTGCTTAACAGTCTGTAATAATTGTATTTTATGTTCATGATCTAAACTTGCGGTAGATTCATCTAATATTAACAAATCTGGTTGTTGAACAAGTGCTTGTGCCACAAATGCACGTTGCTTTTGACCACCGGATGCTAAACCCAATCGTTTGTCACTCATATCTGCCAAATCCATCAATTTTAGTGCTGACTCTACTGCTGATTTCTCGCGTTTATTCAGCCACAAACGCCAACCTTTATTATAATTTAAAGCCACAAATTCAGCTATATTTAAAGGAAAGTCACGTGTTATATCACGAAATTGAGGTACAAATCCGACGCGATTTGTATTTAACTTTAGTTCACCATCAGTTTGCTGATTTTGCCCAATAAGCGCTTTAACAAAACTTGTCTTTCCAGCACCATTTTCGCCTAATAAAGCAAAAAAACGTCCCGCTGGTATATCAATAGTAGCATGCGTTAGTATTTTTTTTCACCATAGTGAATACCAAAGTCTTTTGTCCGTATGATACTCATTATTTACCACTTTCTACTGGTTTAAAAACTGCCTGCAGCTGTTCAACAAATGTCAACTGCCATTGCCATACTTTTTGATTCGATGGTAATACTTGATTAAAAGTAATTACTGGTATGTTAGCACTTTTTGCTAACGCCACTAAATGTTGATCTCGATCAGATTGATCCTGACTTGCAGTTAATACAAAGCGAATTTGTT